>JAQVID010000002.1:16362-26035 GCA_028695865.1 Thermoguttaceae bacterium
CTTCATGAAGAAGAGTTTCCGAATCGGTAGACATGAGTTGACCTTTTCCATCGCCGCCGGCAGAGACGTCTTTGGCACTGCGGCACAAATGACACTGTTTCGTATTTGCCTGCAGGGCGCCACCCAAGAGGCGATTCCCGGTACGGGTATGACGTTTGTTCGTCAGCACAACGGCACAGCTTCCCGAGCCAATGGTAAGCGAAGCAAACGCGTTTTTAACCGAGTTGCGGGTAAGGCTCAAATCGGAATTCAAGGTTGCAATGGTTGTTTCCAGAAGTGGGCGCGAGTTTTCCGTTCCGACGACAATACCTGATTCAATTTGTCCAAGTTCAATCGCGTTGGCAATGAGAAACATTCCGGTCAGAATACCAAGGCACGCGTTGGAAACATCGAAAACGGCAGCGCGTTGCCCCAGGCCAAGTTGGCTGTGTACCCAGGCTGCCGTCGCAGGCTCCTGATAATCGCGACAGACGGAACCGTGAATAAACATGCCAACCGAATCCGGATCAATTTGAGTTGTATTGAGCAGTCGCTGTACAGTGCGCACACTGCACTCGCCGGGCATTTCGCCGGGCAACCACAATCGCCGTTGCCGAATTCCGGTCATGAGTTCCAACCGTCCCGTGGGAAGTCGCAGTCGCTCATACAGCGGTGAAAGTTGTTCCTCCAACTGATCGGTTGTTACGACGACTTCGGGAAACGTACAGGCAAACGCGTCGATGTAAACGTTATTGTATTTCATGTGTTCAAAACGGTCTTGTTAATCTGCGGTCTTGTTAATCTGCGGTCTTGTTAATCTGTTGTTTTAATTCACGCAACTGGTCTGATGGGCGATAACGGACATGTTTGATTGCGGCCGGTATTGCCCGGTGTAGCCCGGTATTGTTCGGTGTAGCCCGGCGTTGCCCGGTGTCATAAAAACGAAACAAAACAATCAAAGGGAATCGGCAAGATATTTACCTGTTTTCGATTCCGGAATTTTAGCGAGCTGTTCGGGAGTACCTTCCGCGACGATCATTCCTCCCTGGTCCGCGGCGCCCGGTCCCAAATCGATAATATAATCGGCCGCTTTCATCATTTGCAAATTATGCTCCACGACAATAAGCGAATGCCCTGTTTCAATCAAGGCGTCGAATCCGTCCAGAAGCTGAACGACATCGGCGAAATGGAGCCCCGTCGTTGGCTCGTCCAAAATGAACAGGCATTTGCCTTTTCGCGCGTTCGATAAATAGGCTGCCAACTTGAGACGCTGCGATTCGCCCCCGGAAAGCGTATTGGCCGGCTGGCCAAGGCGGATGTAATCAAGTCCCACGTCGATGAGACGTTTCAGCTTCTGTTGAATTCTGGTTTGCCCACGGAAAAAAACAAACGCTTCACGCACGGTCAATTCGAGTACTTCGGCAATGTTTTTGCCCCGATATAAAATATCGAGTATTTCATTCTGATACCGTCGCCCTTTGCATTGAGGACACCGAACGAACATATCGGCCATGAACTGCATGTCAACGACGACATAGCCTTCACCCTTGCACGTACTGCATCGCCCGCCTTCCACATTAAAACTGAAATAACCGGCATTGTAGTTGCGAGCTTTAGCGTCAGGCGTCTCCGCAAAGAGATTGCGTATGTCGTCAAAAATTTTGAGATAGGTCACCGGATTGGACCGCGGCGAGCGGCCAATTGGACTTTGATCGACAAGCACAACATCGTCAATTTGCCCCACCCCCAAAATTTGATCATAAGGCAGTCCGTTCGGCGTGTCTTTGCCCAACTTGCGACACACCGCGGGATAAAGCGTTTCTTGAACCAACGAACTTTTACCGGCTCCACTCACTCCGGTAACCAAACATAAAACACCAAGCGGAAAGACCGCGTTGATGTTCTTCAAATTGTATCCTTTAGCCCCGGTCAATTCCAAAAAACCATGTTCCAGAATACGACGCGATGGCACCGGTACTTGACGGCGTCCGGACAAATAACTTCCGGTCAAACTCTTTTCGGACTGCAATATTTCTTCGCACGTTCCTTCGAATACGACTTCACCGCCACCCTCGCCGGCTCCAGGACCGATTTCGATAATCCGGTCTGCTGCCCGAAGAATCGTTTCTTCATGTTCGACGACAACAACACTGTTGCCGCGATCACGCAGTCGCAAAATCGCGTTGAGCAGTTTTTGCGTATCTTGCGGATGAAGACCAATCGACGGCTCATCCAAAACATACAAAACATCAACAAGATTTGAACCAAGGACCGAGGTCAAATTCACTCGTCGCTGCTCACCTTCGCTTAGAGTTCGGACGAGTCGGTCCATCGTCAAATAACCAAGTCCCACTTCCTCCAAATACGCCAATCGATTACGAACCTGGGTAAGCGATGTCTGTCCCAACTGACGCTGCCACGGAGTGAGTTCCCAGGAATCAATTTCCTTCAAAAACTCTGAAATCCGCATGGTGGACAGCTCATAAATATTCCGCTGGCCAATGTGTACCGCAAGCGCTTCAGGCCGAAGTCGCGTACCATGGCACAAGGGACACTGCCGGTAACTCCGCCAACGACTCAAAAAGACGCGTATGTGCATCTTGTATTTTTGCTTCTGAAGCCGAATAAAAAAACCGTTGAGTCCCTCGTAACCCGATTCTCGACTCCCGTTGAGTACAAACCGAATTTCGTCCCGCGTCAGTTCCGAAAAAGGAACGTCCGTTCGCACCTTGTTCGCTCTTGCCTGCGTCAGCAGTTCAGACAACTTGTGCTTATACGACGAACCGTTCCAGGGAGCAATCGCCCCGTCTTGCAATGTCTTGGATTTGTTCGGAACAACCAGATTCATATCCAGTTGCATTAAGTTCCCAAAGCCCTCGCAAAGAGGACAGGCGCCAAGTGGACTGTTGAAGCTGAACAGTTTTGGCTCCGGCACAGGATATTCCAGCCCACAATCTTCGCAGCACAAACGACGACTGAATCCGACAAGGGTCCACTCCTGACCGTCAAGCAAGTAAGTTTGACCAATACGAACTGTTTCTTCTTGCGTTTCGCCGTTTTCGTCGGGCTGACGATGGAGCGCAGGTTGCCCTTCCACAAAAATCCAAAGTCGCCCCTGACCGTAATCGAACGCCGCTTCCAGCGATTCGCGTATGCGTTCCGGCGTCGCCTTGCCCGTTACCAGACGATCCACCACGAAAAACAGCGGAGGAGGACCACCCGGCTTGAGCATTTCACCTCGACGTTTACTAAAGTTCAACCAATATTGATCTTCGTCCGGATTGATCACCAAAAGTCGCGATGCCGCTTTGGCTTCTTGAACAATATCCTGATCCGCTCGCTCACCGTCGTCCATCATGTCCGTCGGTTCATCTTCGGACTTGTCTTCTCCTTTTGAATCGGTTTCGTCTTCCGCAAGCGAATCATTTTCCGCCTCGGGCACAAACTCGTCCAAAATATCGTCGTTTTCTTCCTGGGCAGGATCGAAAAATTCCTCTCCGGAAGGATCCTCGCTGCCGTAGTGCTCTTCATCGCGAACATCGGCTAACGACAGGAGCCTTGCGTCGGCAAACTTGCTGAACGGAATCCCGCCTTCGTCGAGTCGAAACGTTTCCCCCAAAACAATACCGCGCTGAAAACCTGCTTCCGTCCATTCGCTTTCGAATTCAGGAATCGTCTGCTTGAATGTTCGTGTATCCGGCGAAAACGCAATAATAAGACGCATGCCGTCTTTGAGACGTACCAGCGATTTGAGAACGCTGTCCGGCGAGTCCTGACGAACTTCCCGCCCGCAATGTTGACATTTTACCGTTCCTATTCGGGCAAAAAGCAATCGCAAATAGTCGTTCGTTTCCGTCATGGTACCAATGGTTGACCGGCTCATTTGAGAAAGCGGACGACTCGTAACCGCAATGGCCGGCGGGATGCCATCGATTGCCTCGACATCCGGTTTTTCGATTTTTTCCAAAAATTGTCGCGTATAGGCCGAAAAACTTTCTATGTACCGCCGCTGGCCCTCGGCGTAGAGCGTGTCCACTGCCAGCGAACTCTTGCCGCTTCCGCTCAAACCGCAAAAAGCAATCAACTTGTTATAGGGCAGGTCAAGATCAATCGATTTCAGGTTGTGTACCCGAATCTTTCGCATGGAAATATGCCCTGTTCGATCTGATGCGTTGTTTTCCATCCTTTTACCGCCATTTTGTGCAAAAAAAGACTTTCGCCTCGTGGAGACAAGTGCAAGCGACTTGCGACATTGAGTTCCAAAACAAGTGCCAAGACAAGGACTTGCCCTGCAAACGCCACAATCCGCAATAAAATCTCTTGATTGTACCACAGATCGGCATTGTGTTCCAGCCCCCGGGCAGTTTTTTTCGCGGTTTATACCCTGTTTCGCGCTGGTCTTCCCGTCAGGCTCGGCGAAGTCTTGCCTTTTTGGTCGTCTTTTCTAAATGAATAAGGAAGAGTAAAATGCTTTGCGGCGAAATAATCATATATTCAGGAACGGTGACCGATGGTTCACCCGCTTTTTTGAAAAGGCATGCGCCGAACACCGTAGCGGACAATGCGCGAGTGGAACTGTAATCTTTCAGACAGAGCAACTGAATTTTGCGTAATGCGCAGTTTATCTATTGCACTGTCTTTGCCTGTCTTAACACAATGTTTTTCACAAAGCGGAATATTTTGTTCAAGCGGAACAACGGCAAAAACCGATAAGCTTGAAGAGTACCGAATTTCAGGTTCTGTTTTTAGATTGAAGGGATTCACAAATGAAACGAACAGGATTGAGCATAGCCCTTATTGGAATGGCCGCCTTTGTGGGTTTGGCTGCCTTGACCGGTTGTCAGTTGACGGAGAACGGCCAGACGCTCCCGAGTGCATACTATTTGGAGGACGATATTCAGTTTCATCCGGCTGGTACCGAATTCCAATATCAAAAAGAGGTTGATCAGATCAAAAAGGAGCAGGCTGAACGGGATTTGGCCCGTCAGGGTAACTACAATCTTTGAAACTGACGACAAGCTGGGGATCATTGGGAATCAGGAATCAGGAATGATCATGGGAAGCCGGGAATTTTCCGGATTTCGACATTCGGGTTCCGAATTCCGAATTATTTTCAGGGGTTTCAGACTGCGCCATATGGGAACTGAAGCAAAAAGAGTATAAAAGTCAGAAGGAGATTGGGCAAAAAGAAATGGATCAGATACTCCAATGGAATTTGCCTCCTTCAATGCAATCCTTGGTGAACAATATCCTGATATGGATAGGCTTTGCCATGATTGTCGGGCTTATTGCGCGCTTTATTGTTCCAAGCAAATATACGAAAGGTCCATTGGTCACGCTCCTGATCGGTCTGACAGGAAGTTGTGTTGGTCCTCTCTTGATATCATTCTATTTTCACATTGATTCTTTCAATCCGATCGGCTTTGTCGGTTTTGTCTCGTCGCTGGTCGCGGCGGTTTTGCTACTGGTTTTGTTTCATTTCTGCTTGTTGATCGCCCCAATTAAAAAAGAAAAAGACGACAAGCAGAACTTGCCGCCCAATCCGCCGAACTAGGGAGTGCGACGCGACGAAAAATTATCAATACTGTTGACCGAGCGGTACCACTGTCGCCATTGTTCTTCTTCAAACCGGTACTGCGGGACCGTTCCATAATAAACGGAAACGATACGACGAAGCGCAATTAAAACCTGTTCATTTTGAACCGTTTCCACAACGGTTTTTTGGCTTTGCCCGCCGCCCGGACTGAATCCTTGAAGACGCCCGTCCCTGAATGACGCGGAGGTTTGATTGCTTCCCACCGTAATTGTTCGGGTATGACTGGTAACAAGCGAATTGATCAGAGCCGGAATCGCGTCCTTTGGGGCAAGTACGCCAAGCATGGCCGCAGCCCGATTTACCTGGATTGGATTGTCACTGAGAAGAAATTTTTTGTAATATTCGATTGCCCCGGTGATGGCTTCGGGACGACGCTTGATTGCGTCAAGGGCCGTCAAGCGGATTTCTTCGACATCGTCTTTAAGCGAAACAGCCCCCAGTTCAGACAACGCGGCAACGGACCCAATAGAGCCAATCGCCGTGACAATGGCCAATCGCACCGCCTCTTTGCGTTCTTTTCCATAAGCCTCACTCAACGAGCCAAGCGCGGCAGGGTCCTTGATATGCCGGAATTCCTCCATTCCAATCTTGTGGTCGGTAAAATCTTTAAGCAGTGTTTTTACCTGTTTTCGCCACGCGTTTTGTGTTTGTCTGAACTCCAACCGCTTTTTTTCCAGCTCAATTTCCTGATTCGTCAACAGTTTTCCGTTGTAACGCGTATAGCCTTTTTGCTCCATGCGCTCTTTGGGCGAAATCCACTCTCCATTGACCTTGACGTGATGAAGCAGCTTGTGCGTCTCTTCGTTTTCAGGGTCCAGTTCGAGAACATGCTCCAAATGCCGATCAGCTTGAGCCGACAAATTATTTTCCATGCACTTGCGAGCCATGACCAAATGAGCTTGCGGCGTATCGGGCAAAAGGGGAGCTGTAGCGCGATAAGCAAGTACTTCTTTACGCATACCGGTCTGGCGTTTGACCTGGTCGGCAGGAACAACGATGATCACGCCTTCAGGCGTCGTTACATTGGCCAGAGCTTCTGCGCCGTTTCCGGTAACAACTTCCGCCGCCAGTGTTCCCCCATTGGCAAAAGAAACCTTATTACCTTGGGCCCAAGCCCCATGGCAACTCAAGGCAACGGCAACCCAACAGGCGAAAATCAGCACGTCACCGACAGCATGAGTCTCAGCGTGATGATATTTCGCGCTGTTGTCCGAGACATTTCTGTTGCAAGTCACTGTCATGGTTCGTTCACTTTCGTTGAAAATAGTACCGTGGTCAATCACTGTTGACCATTGACTTCCTGAATAAATTTGAATTTGGGATCAGTACCTCCTTCTTTCACGGAGCCGGTGAACAATTCTTTCACGTACAGACTTTCTTCACGTGGCGATTCGGGAAGATGAAAAGAATCCCCTTTTTGCAAAATAATGCGGGTATCACTTATTTTGCCCATCGCTTCATCGCCCGCGACTTGAGCAGGGAACCAATGCCCCTTGTCTTTGTCGTCCCAAAGGTAAAATTCCGCGTAACAATGGCCGGGAACCCGGACGAGTCGGGCAGGAACCTCAAGGGAACGACACATGGCAATAAATAAAGCGCACATGTCTTCGCAATCACCTTCCTGATTTCGAAGGGCGGCCAGAGCTCCCCGCATTGGCTTTTCGGCCATTTCTTCCTTGTATTTTACCGTATCACGCACACATTGAAACATGGCCTGAACCTTGTCCCAATCGTTTTCTTTTCCTTGAGTTGCTTTTTTGACGAGTTCACGAACCTTGCGACTGTCCGCCTCGATGTAGGGACTGTTATGAAGATAAAACCGCATTTCACGCGGTGTCCGTTTGGGAATTCGATAAATACTTGTGTTTTCAGGCAGTTGTTGCGAATATCGAACAACTTCGAACAAAACGGTCGCTTCAATCTGCTGACCGGGCCGAAGCTGACGCATCTTCATGACCATTTGCCGTGCCCCGCCTTCGCGCAAGGCGCGATAACTGATTTTGGCGTTTCTTGGTACAATTTCTTCGATAATACGGACTTTTTGTTCACGAAAATCCATCGGAACCGGGACTGTACCGATAATATTCGTGCAAGGACTTCCCTGGGAAGCTTCAAAGACCATTCCAGCCTTGTACTTGTAAGTAATGGGCGATCCGAGCGTCGTCCCGCCAACCTCATTCACATCCTGGTCGTCCTGGACCTTGTTCTTTTTGTCTTTGCCAGTTTCGCCAGATTCTATATTACCCCCGGTTTTCCCAAAATCAATCTGTCCAAACGCGATACCGTTATGAGTCGCGAAAAGCAAGCTGGTGGCCAGAAGCAGACTCCCCATGTATATTCTTGACATAAAATCAATTCCTCCCGAGGTTACCATTCTCAAATTTTTTCCATGTGGTATATTCTAATTTAATATAAGCTATACCAAACGTGATGACTCAATTATATACCAGCGTGGGAAAGTTTTCAATTCCTTTTGCCAGGATTGTTTCCCTTGTCCGTTTTTATCGAACAGCAGAGGCAAACGATGGAGCGATTTTTCGATCAGGCAAGCAATCTTTGCGTCTTTCGTGGGGGAAAAGGACCGATTGTTCTTTTTATCCATGGTTTTCCGTTTGATCATACTCTTTTTTCGGCTGTTTGTCAGGAATTCGACAAAAAAGCCGGGGCGATTGAGTATTGGGTTCCCGATATGCCCGGCTTTGGGGAGAGTCCCTGTTTTGCGTCGTATTCGCAAGAGCGACTCTCAATGGCGGTCATGGCGGAACAATTGTCCAGGTTGCTCGACGCGCAAGGTGTATCACAAAAGATTTATTTATGCGGTTTATCAATGGGAGGGTATATCGCGTTGGAATTCGCAAGGCGATATTCTTCCCGCTTGGCCGGTTTGATTTTGTCCAATACGCGTTCGAGTGCCGATTCGCCCGAAGTCGCCCAAAGCCGCAGAGCATTGGCCTTGTCGCTGCCGATTACCGGTATGGGACCGGTTGCCGATTCGATGATTCCCAATTTATTGTCGAAAGCAACACGGAATCAGCGTCCGGACACCGTTCGTTTTCTTCGCGACATGATTTTGAATCAGTCGCCTGAAGGAGTGGGGCAAGCGGCTTGTGCCATGGCTGACCGCGTTGATACAACAGACGTATTGGCTTTGCTTGATTTGCCGGTGCAAGTCATTGGCGCAGACGAAGACATACCATCCCCGCCAGAGGTCATGAAAGCGATGGCTGGCCGGGTCCCTTGCGCAACTTACTCGCAAGTTGCCAACGCGGGACATTTGACTCCACTGGAATATCCTCTGAAATATTCCGAAATAATCCTTGACTTTATAAAATGAGGTTCACATGACGCACCACGATTCCGAACACGACCGCACGAACAAGCATTGTCGCGGACACCATCACGCCAGTCACGACCATTGTCATTGTGGTCACGACCATTGCCATGACAAAAACGACAAAAACGAGTTGTCGGGCCACGACGAGCTTGACGATGAGTTGTCTGATGAAGACAAGTTAGACGAAGAGTTAGACGACGAGCTTGACGAAGAGTTAGACGACGAGCTTGACGAAGAGTTAGACGACGAGCTTGACGATGAGCTTGACGACGATGACGAGTTTGGCGATGACGAGTTTGGCGATGACGAGTTTGGCGATGACGAGTTTGGCGATGACGAGCTTGGCGATGAACGGCCCGATTATTCGGTCGATTTGGCCCTTATGCGGCAATTTCAACAACTCAAAAAGGAACTGTTTCAAGATATTGAGCAAGTAAAGAAGCGACTGCGTTACAACTGCAAAGAAGAGTATCTTGCCGAATTTACAGAAAAAACCTTTAAATATGCCGCCATACTCGGCTTGTTTGATGAACCTCAAAAACAACAAGCAGTGCTTCTGTATGCACTTGATCAGATTCGGAAATGCAAACCGAAGAAACGGACGATTTCTGTACAACATAATTTGGTTGACATCTTATGCGAAATCGGTTCAAACTATTTGGAACAGGAAAACTATAAACTTGCGTTGCAATATTATCATGACGCGCTAAATGAGGTCGAATCGCTTTTCGCGGCAGGTGATGAAATGGGGAGCATTGACCGGG
>JAQVID010000236.1 GCA_028695865.1 Thermoguttaceae bacterium
GAAACGCAACGGACACGCGAACGCCCCGATCCGGAGTTCGGCCCGGTGGAGATATCGGGACAGGCGGAAACACAACGGATACGCGAACGCCCCGATCCGGAGTTCGCCCCGGTGGAGATATCGGGACAGGCGGGAACACAACGGATACGCGAACGCCCCGATCCGGAATGCGCCCCGGCGGAGACATCGGGACAGGCGGGAACGCCACGGGTACGCGAACGCCCGCAAGTTCTCCCGCAGGCCGTACCGGCGGTCAGGGAGATCGCGTTTTACGACCGGCTTCTTCGTCAGGACAGCGTCCAAGCGGTGCCCCGTCACGAAATCGGGATAGATCTTCGTCCTGGACGCCGGGCAGTGTTGGTTCGATAGTCACCCAGGATCGACAATCCAGTAGCACGGTCAACCAACCTGTAGAACGAACAGTCAGCCGCCCAACAGGTACGTTTGGTTATTCGGACAGGTCGAGTATGAACCGCAATTTTGGGTCGGAGCGTTCCGGCAGTTCCAGTCCTGTGCGGCAACTCCGTTCCGCGGACAGTTCAAGTAATATGCCCCGTCAGACACCGCAGTTCGATCGGGTTACCCCGCAAGTTACCCGTCAGACACCGCGATTCGATCGGTCTACCCCGCAAGTAACCCGTCAGACACCGCAATTCGATCGGTCTACCTCGCAAGTAACCCGTCAGACACCGCGATTCGATCGGTCTACCCCGCAAGTAACCCGTCAGACACCGCAATTCGATCGGTCTACCCCGCAAGTAACCCGTCAAGCGCCGCAGTTCAATCGGGCTACCCCGCAAGTAACCCGTCAAGCGCCGCAGTTCAATCGGGCTACCCCGCAAGTAACCCGTCAAGCGCCGCAGTTCAATCGGGCGGCTCCCCGGAGCGGTAGTGCTCCCCACCGGAGCGGACCTCATGGGCGTTGAGTAAACACTCGTTTTCCGATCCAGCGATTTTTATCTCGGATTCAGGTCGTGTTCACCGTGAAGACCACGCAACCGGCCTGAGCCAAACCGTTGCTTATTATAAGGAGTGTGCCATTCGGATAAATGATCCATACTCATTCGCGAAATCCGTGGTATTACATCATGCCTGTAGGTGGTCACAGAATCTGAAGCAGGGCCAAATTTGCTGTTTGTCCCAATCATCGCGGCTCACGAAATTCCTCAAGAAGCTCAAATTTTGCGAAAAGAAGTCCATAAACGGGGGATAGGTCTTTCTTTTCCCCCTTTTTTAGTATATACTGTAGTGAAGGATTTTGTCGTAAAATCCCGCTCGTCAATTGGGCAAGTAGTTTATTTAACAACACAAATCAGCTTTTCAAATAGCGAGAGAATTATGTTGCGTTCAATGAAAAGTACTTTATTCGTTTTGCTTCTTTTGAGCCTGTGTGGCATACCATGCCTGGCACAGGAAAGAGGTGTAATGAAAATCGATGCGACTCAAGCAGGCAAAAAAGACGAAGTGCTCCGCGAAATACAAAGTGGAACGGTAAACCGTCAGCGAGTCGAACAGTTTCTGGTAACATATTATCTTGCCCGTTGGACCCATTTGGCCAACGCCAAAGACTTGCACAATTATCGACTGGAAATGGCCGGCGATATTGCGAAACTCCCCGACGCGGGCAAAAAGAGTTTCATGGACATCTTGGCGAGTAATTTGACCAAAATCGCGGCCAACAACAGCTTTTATCCTGCTTGTCGTTATAACGCGGTACTAGCCATTGCCGAAATGAATATCAAAGAAGGAGCGCGGGACGGGGCTCCGGTGCCTTATGTGGGAGTACTCAAGCGTTTGTGTGATTTTTGCGATTCTGATAAAGTTGTGCTTCCGGATTATGTCCGGCTTGGCGCCTTGGTCGGTGTTATTCGTCATACGGAATTGGGAATCGCCGATGCCGCCAATCGTACCATGGTTCAGACCATGTTGTTGAAACTCCTTTCGCCTCAGTATATTCAGGAAAAGCATTACCGTCCCGAGGTCATGAGCTGGTTCGAACTCAAAGCGATGGAAGGGCTCACGAATCTAAAAACGCCGGCCGGCCCCAAGGGACCGACGGAAACACTGGATGCGCTTCGCGGTGTGATCGAGCAAAAGAGCCGAAGTTTGGATGTTCGTTGTCTGGCTGCCCGGGGAATCGCCGCCATGGACCTCACGACACTCAAGGGATACGATACCGTTGGCCTGGCCAAGTCCGTTGCCATGCTTGCCAAAGATTTTTGCGAAGCCGACCTGAAGTTCATTGACGAAGAAGCGATTCGCGACCAGATTAAAAGCGGGAACTCGGCGGCCGGTGGCGTGGCGGGCGGTGAAGGCGGTCCGGGCGGAGGTGGTCCTGGCGGAGGCGGCCCGGGAATGGGTGCCCCTGCTGACGCCGGTATGATGCCGGCGGATATGGGACCCGGCGGAGGCATGCCCGGGGCGGGGGGAAGTTCATTTGTCGCTCCGACCGATCCGCTTGTGATCGAAAAGATTGAAAACGTGATCGCTCGTGTAAAATTCGATTTTGATTCCGTTCTTCAGGCAATCAACGGAACCGGTCAAAAAACCGGTGTCAAAGCCGTTCTGACCGATAAGGAAAAGGATGCCACTGAGCTCCTGAATAAAATTTCCGGCGAAATCAAAAAAACATACGAGTTTCTCGATGGTGGTGCTTCCGGTCCGGCTCCTGCCCCGAAAAAGGCGCGAGGGGCCAAGAAAAAACAGGCTGCCGGCCCGAGTGGACCTCGTGTTGATATTCCGTTGATCAAAGATCATTTGGAAGAGGAGCTTATCCGTTATAAAGAAATTCTTGGTGTCGATATCACCTGATTGGTTTTGTCATGCCCATAGAGACTTCCGCGGCTGTCGTGATCAAGAGTGTTGATTTCAGCGAAACGAGCCTGATTTTAACACTCTTTACGCGTGACCTTGGTAAAATACAGGGAATAGCCAAAGGGGGAAGACGTCTAAAAAATCCTTTCGACTTTGCTCTTGACTTACTCACACAAATTTGTGTATCATTCATTCACAAAACTTCCGACGCTCTGGATATTCTGACCGAGGCCAAACTGATTCATCGGTTTCGTCCTTCGGCCTGTAATTTGAAAGGGCTTTATGCCGGTTATTATGTTGCTGAATTGTTGGGGGTCATGACGCCTGACGCGCAGCCGATGCCCGAATTGTTCGATCTGGCGGTAACATCGCTGAATCGTTTCGAAACGGTGAAAGAACCGGCGTTGGATTTACTCCGATTCGAATGGGGACTGTTGACCCTTTCCGGTCAGGAACCTTCGACGCATTTTTGCGTTGGGTGCGGTCGTGAAGTTCCTGTTGACGACTTGTTGACCGGAGGAAGGCGAATTTCCTTTGCGACCCTCGACGGTGGAACCATATGTCGGGCATGTCGCGCTGGAGGAAATTTTCAGCAGACCGCGTCCATTTCGGCTCCAGCTTTGCGATTATTGCAATGTCTGGGCGAGTCGGACAGATTAGCCGGAATTATTGTGCCGGACCCAACGTTGGGCCTCGAAACACAACATATTGCGGTGGCGGATGGGGAAAGCGGAGGAAAGAAATACGTTCGTCGTGACGACGGCATGGAACTCTTTTCGACCGCGGTTCTCAAGGAAGTTCGGGGACTCATGACGTATTACATGACGCAATTATTGGGACGCCGACCCGTTATGTATGAGTACTTGGCCAGGATTTGATGTTTGTATTATTATAATTTGCCTGTTTTTTAGGGACAAGGACGTCCATGAAACTTATTGATTGCCTTTTGGCCGGTTTGCCTTTGCTCGTTTTGGTATCGCAAGGATGTCGAACACCTTGTACGGGAGTCGATCCTTTGACGGCGGGCTATGTACCGCCTGTAACGCGGCAAGCGTATGTGCGAGGGCAGAATCCGTCCGGCGGTATGACGACGCCGTTTCCGACTTTTGCCGGTTTGCCGGCAGTATCTTCGGGCGAGAATACCACATCGTCGCCGGCAATCACGGTACCTGCTCCCCGGGTGGAACAGGTCGCTCTGGTCGATTCGGAAGGATTCGCAACGTCGTCTTCCGCTTCTTTTGCGGACAATCAAGCCTCGGGAGCAACTCCTTCCGCGGTGGTTACTCGTCCGCCTGACGCCAGTGAAGTACCTGCCGTGGCCAAAAATACTTATGGAAATTCGCTTGAGCAATTGCCTCAAGAGAGTCAGCAGAATACCTCAACGCAGCAGCGGAATGGGCAAAATATTACCGTACCGAAACGAAGTCGGGAATCGCTGGTCGATAAGGAGTCCACCGAAAAGGAACAAAAAGACCTTTACAAGAAATGGGTTGAGGAGCAAAAGCAGGCAAAAAAAGGGTCTGCGGCAGTTCCGCAGTATCTTCGTCCTTTAACCGATGATCGTAAGGTGTTCGACGATCCCAACAGTCCGTTTGCCCGAAAGCAACGTGCTGAAAATGATCGCCGATTCGTTCGGCAGATTACCGCCGCTGACTTGACTATGATGCAGGATGTGGGAGCCAGAGAACTTCTCGACTGGGAAAAAGACCAGGATATGCCGGTCGATTGGTCAAAGTATTCGGCCAAGAGTGTCTGGAACAAATGGCGGGATTGGCTCGGTATGGGACCGGACGAGAAAGAAGCCATTGCCCTAATGATCCAGGCGGCCGAAAAGCACATGGAATATGAAGAAACGAAAAACGTTAAGGCACTCAAGTCCGCTGCCGAACTTTATGAAAAGGCCGGCAAGAAATGGCCTGATTCCGTTTTGAATGAAGACGCTCTTTTTTACGCGGGCGAATGTCGTTTCTTTGCCGGCGAATATACCAAGGCTCTTTACCTCTATTCCGAACTGGTCAGTAAATACACGAACTCAATACTTAAGCGGGACGCGACTCATCGTCTTTATATGATCGGTTGCTATTGGGTCGATTGCTATGAAGCCGAAGGAGTGGGAATTAACGTGACCGATTCCGGCAAGCCGCGATTCAGTTCGTTTGCGGGCGCGAAAAAAGCGTTCGAGGCGATTTTCATGAACGACGCTTCCGAGCATGGCCTTGCTCCAGACGCTCTGTTTGCTTTGGCAAACGCGTACATGCGACGCGGTCAAGAGCAGGGAGACGCTTCGTTCGATTCCGCCGCGAAATATTATCGGCAGTTGTATGAATTCTATCCCGGATGCAAACACACGGATAAATCGTATCAGCTTGCCATGCTTGCCTTGCATCGATCATATCGTGGCCCGCTTTACGACGATCGGCCACTCAAGCAGGCGCAAGATATTGCTCTGGCCGCCCAGCGATCCGGACGAGGCGATAAGCAGTTGATCGCCGAAGAGTTGCAAGCCGTCAAAGAAGAGCAGGCCAAGCACCTTTGGGTTCGCGGTGAGTATTACGAGAAACAGGGCCGATTTGGTTCTTCCCGAAATTATTACAATCGTCTTGCGAAAGAGTTCCCTGATAGTGAGTATGCCCGAAAAGCGGCTGTTCGATATAACGAGATTAAAGACAAACCGGCGGAAGTCGATCAATTCGCCTGGATTCGCCCTGTGGCGCCGTTCATGCCGAAGCCGAATACTGATTATTTTGAAGATCAGCCGGTATCGATGGTACGCATGGCGGCTGCCGGTGAGCTCAATTCGGGCGACAAAACCAAAGTGGACGATTTTACCGGACTGGGCGACGACAAAGCAAAAAATAAAAACGCTTCGTCTTCAAAGACCTCGCCTCAAACCGAGAAAGGAACCGGAATGTGAGATCGCTTTTCCACGACACCAGATTAGCCCGCCTTGCCGCAAGCCTTGTGCTTGCCGCCATGATGTTCTGCCTGCTTGCCGGTACTGGTTGTCATGCCTACCGTGTCGGAACAGACGGTCATTACAATCGGCACATTAAAACGGTTTATGTACCGATGGTTATGGC
>JAQVID010000237.1 GCA_028695865.1 Thermoguttaceae bacterium
ATTTGCTCATACGGCAGCAGGTGCCAGTTCCGACGAACGATCGTAATGTAGTGCTGAGCAATCGTCCAAGTCGGCTCTTGATAAGGCGGCAGGCCCATGAGCGCCGCGATTTCTTTCAAATTCGCTTCGCTGGTCCCAATCGCTTTGGCCATGCGTTCAATCGGAATTTGATTCCAGTTCCGCCACACAAAGGTACAAAGCCTGTTCGGGAAATAAGGCGTTGTCAAAGCCTCTTTATCTCTGGTTGGAGGCATGACACTCAAATCTTCAGCCCCCGTGACGGCCGACGATACCCACAACATCGCCAAGCCAAGACACCATAACCCCATTCGTTTCATGCTTTTCATGAAAAACCTCTTTCTTTTACGTACTGATTCTGTTGACGGCAAGCCACCGGCGCGGCAAGTGCTCGTTCATTCAATATCTTTCAGTGTAAAGGATGGACACCCCTGTGTCAACCATCCATAAGCAAACAACGAAAGAAATTATTGTTTTTACCACAAACACGATATTTATACTGATTTATACTGTCGAAAATTAAAATATCGGTCATATAAAGCGGTGGAAGATGATCAGCCCCTTGTCTTTTTACGATTTCCATACACTAAGTCATTTCATCCACAAAATCGTCCAATTCTGTTTTTCGAAGCGTCTGTGGAACGAAATGTGCATATTATTTGAAAATCATGATACAATGCCGCAAAAAGCCATGGAACGCAGAATCCTAAACGTACCGAATACACAAGTTACGCAACATGGACATCGTAAGTAAGAGCGTTTTCCGCACATCTGTTTTTATGCTTCCCGACTTTTATTTCCATGCTTCCCGACTTTTTTCAAGAAAAGAGTTGACTTGCGGTTTTCACCCTGATACATTATCTTATGGATGAAGAAGTGTGCCCGCAAATTTGGATTTTTCCATTTTCCCCTTTCCTCTCCTCGTAAATCAGGAGTATTGTTATGTTGAATCGACGCGATTTTTTGAGTTCTACCGCGGCGCTTGCCGTGACCGGAACAAGTTTGTCATTGTGCGCGGAGTCAGGTGCGGCGGCTGGTTCTGTCAAACCGGAACAACGTAATCCCCATCCTTACCAAAATATCAATTGGGAAAGCGTCTTTCAAATTCACACAACGACGCACGGTCACGCAACGACGCAATCCATGCTGGATCGCTTCCTTGCCCGGGGTTTCGAACTGATAACGCTTTCGAACTATTATCCGTCGGCACCCTATTATCCGCTCGATAAAATAACGCTCAATTACTACAAGCTTCATCACGATCACCCGGTCATGGTCAAAGGCAAGCTGACGCCGGGTCCTTTCGACTGGAATACTATTATCAAACCTTGGGCAGATGAACTCGACGAACACAAACGCAAACGTTTTCCATTCAAAGAAGGAGGTAAAGCCTTTACTTCGTATCCGGACAATCTGCTCCAGGCTCCCAACGCGGAACATCATTCGTTCACCGACGCGTCTGTTCACATTTGCGCGCCCGGCTCCAATTATGCTTCCGGCACATTCGATGCCCACAACGACTACCAAACCATGTCGCGTGGAGGGTATCATTTCGGAACCGGACTTCCGTGGCGAGAAGCATTCGACAAGATGTTCGAAGGACTGATTTATCCCGACGGCGGTGGTGTAACGATCAATCACCCGATGTGGTCGCGACTGAAATTTGACAAGATGATGGAACTGCTTGACTACGACGGGCGTGTCCTTGGAATTGAGGCGTTCAACATGAGCGCGGGCGACAAGAAGCGTTATCCCTGGTGTGACAAGCTCAACGAACAGTATTGGGACTACGCATTGAAAAATGGGCGGCAATGCTTCGGATTCTTCGTCCCGGACTGGGGCGTCACTGAAGGAACGAATATTCTTATCGTTCAGGAGCGCTCGGTTCACGCCTGTCTCCAGGCATACCGGCAAGGGAACTGGTACGGAGCAATCAAAGGTCGGCATATTCTTGATTTCAAAAAGATCGCGTTTGACGGTCAGCGTCTGGAAGCAGTAACGGACAAGCCTGCAAGATTTCAGGTCATTGCCGCGTCGGGCGTCGTTTTCGAAACAAAAGCCGATCGCTTCACATTCACCGTAAAGGCAGGGGATCGCAAGAAGTACGTTTTTTTGCGGATAAAAGCCTTCGCAACCGACGATTCAGGCGAAATTATTTTCTCCCAACCGTTCATGCTGTCGTAAAATTATATATCTTACACTACTGCGGCCGCAAGGGATGTTTTGAAATAAACGCGTTGGAACACTACCGCGTTCATTGGTATCCTGACCACATGGCATTCCATCCCGGAAGCGCAATGCGTTCCCATACCAAAAAAGAAATACGCCGCAAGGCACGCTTTGTTTAACCCAATCAATTCACGGAGAAAAGTATGAAATACGCAGGATTCCAAACGTTTCGTTTTTCCTGGTCTTTCCCTGTGCTGTTTTGTCTTCATTATGTTTTGGCCTGTCTGGTTGTCGTTGGTCTGACAGGAGTGATACACCCCGTCGCGACGAATGCCGTGGAAAAACAGCCCAAACCGGTTATGACCATTCCGGTCGATCGGCAGATCGACGAGACGAGTGTGCCCGGCTCCACTCCGGATGTTTCGACCGGAGAGTTTTCCGTTGCCATGCGTTGGATTCCTTACGGCAAAGGGAGCAAGGCCGGGAACGCCGGCACGGATAACGGAATGCTTTTCGCTTGGGGCAGCGGCTATTACAGCGGATTTCGGGCACATCAGGAGCTTGGGGATTACACAATTTGCTTTGAACTTGGCCGGGCCAAAGAGCGAAGTTCCGTTTCAGCTCGCGGCAGCCGTCCGGCACTCCCCGGCGTGCTCCACGATTTGGTATGTACTTACAATGGCAAGGTCATGATCATATACCTCGACGGTCAAGAAGTTGCTCATCAGGATTTCGACGGAGGTATTTCACCGCTGGCCGAACCGCTTCGTGTTGGTTTTAACGGTGCGGGCATAGGTTCGTCACGCATGTATGTCGATAAGCTTGAATACTGGAATCGTGCTCTTGACGCTTCGGAAGTCGTTGCCCGATTCAAATCGCATCCGGCGGAAGCGCGCAGCAAGCTTGACATTCTTGCGAAATATTCTTCCGGGCCGGACGCGCTACGATTAAATGTTTCGCCCGACATTTACCAGACAGTATACGCCATGCCTGATTTGCCGCCGGCATTGCATTTGCAGGCCCGAACGTTGCTTTGGCGCTCATTACTCAAACAGGGGAAGTTCGCCAAGGCCGGTCAACCACTGGTTGAAGACATCAATGATTTTGTCAAGACGGTTACCGCGGACGGCGATCATCTTACCAGCGAACAATTGAGCCGACTGGGCGAATTCCTGGTTGCGGCAGAATCGGTCACGCACGGTTTGGGCCCGCAAACACAAGGCCCCAGCGGGCTGGCCTTGCTGAAAAAGCAGTATCCCGTCGCATGTCAACTCTTTCGTCAAGTGAAGCATTTCAGTGCCAAAATGCAAAGCCGGTCTCTTGCGCTTGAGGCTCAAATCAATGGTCGCCGCACGCAAAAATCACAGGTCTTGCGAAAACTTGCCGATTCGCCGGAAACGTTAAAAATCTTTTTGTCGCCAAACGGAAACGACGAGGCGTCCGGAACCAAAGACGCCCCGATTGCCTCGCTTGCCCGGGCATTTGACATTGTCGGCAAACAAGGTCGGCCTGCCTCGATTGAAGTCGCCGATGGAACATATTTTGTTGACAAAGTCGCCCAACTTGCGGGAACAGGTTCGGAAGCGGCGGGCAATGTTTATGTTCATGCCGCGACAGGAGCAAAACCTGTCTTTACCGGACTCAAAACGCTTTCCGGTTTTACGAAACTTACGGATGAATCGATTATCAAGCGGCTCCATGGCGACAGCGCAGCCCACATTGTTGTTTGTGATTTAAAAAAATCGGGTATTACCGACTTCGGCACGCTGGCCACTCGCGGCGCGGTGAGTGATCACGTTAATCCATGGGTCGATCTTTATGTTGATAAACGTCCCATGGAACTTGCCCGTTGGCCAAACGCGGGAGACAATGAACTCAAAACGGGCGAAATCATACCCGGCGCGAAAGCAACCGATCAATATAGTGATTCCGGTCTGTTTCATTACGATTTTGATCGGCCTGATCGTTGGGCACAAGACAATGATATTTGGGTTTGGGGCAAATGGCGATATCAGTGGGCATCCCTCACAACCAAAATCACCCGGATAGACAAAGTGAACAAGACGATTCTTCTGTCTGTTCGCGATATGAAGGCAGACATGCCGTATCACTTTTTGAATGTTCTTGAAGAACTCGACTGTCCCGGTGAATTTTATCTCGACCGCAAGACAGGAATGCTTTACCTTTATCCGCCGAAAGGAGTCGGGCTTGCTGATCTCAATAACAAGGGAATCGCTCAGTTTCCGTTGTTTGCCGGTCCGTTCGTTCGCTGTGAAAAGACGGCCAATGTATTGTTCGAGGGTTTAACCTGGTCAGGGAGTCGCGGCGACGGAATTGTCGTCGCAAGCAGCGAAGACATTTGTTTAAGTCGCTGCTGTATTGAACGCGTTTGCGGTCACGCGGCGATGTTTCTGGGAGGGGCGTGGTGCTCGGCAATCGACTGTGATTTCCGGTGTATCGGAGCAGGTGGCTTGCGGCTTCGCGGAGGCCAGCGCGACACTCTTGCTCCCGCCGGACACAGTGTTGTCAATTGCGTGATTTGCGATTTTTGTCGTATTGATCGCAATTACGGCCCTGCGGTTCATCTTTCCGGGGTCGGTATGATGGTTACCCACTGTCTTGTTTATGATTCGCCCTATCATGCTTTTCGTGTTGACGGCAACGATATTTACATCGCTCGCAATGAAGTTCACAGCGTGATCTACGAATTTGACGATCAAGGCGGTATTGATATTTGGGCAGACCCGACCTATCGCGGCAATGTTTTCAATGAAAACTTTTGGCACCACATTGGGAACAGTTTGGAGATCGCCGGCCAGGCAGGTATTCGACTCGACGACGCGATTTCCGGCACCGTCATGAATGGAAATGTTTTTTACCGCTCGGCGGGAGGACATTTCGGCGGTATACAAATTCACGGAGGAAAAGACAATGTCGCATCCAATAATCTGTTTATCCATTGCAAGAGTGCCGTCAGTTTCTCTCCTTGGGACTCCAAGAGATATGTTCAATTTGTCACCGAGCGTATGGCGACTTCACTCGAAAAATACGCCACCGCCACATTCCAAAAAGTTTATCCCTTTCTTGACACGATTTCAGAAAACGCTAATCGCAATTTCATTATGAATAATCGTGCGGCAGGATGTCCAATATTCGCGCAGCGGGCATTAACGAAAAATGTTTTTGTCGGTAATACCCTGGAAGAGACCAGCGGTGACCCGGAGTCCGTCCCAGGCACGATTTCCACTCCGGTTGAACTCCGACATTGGATCGCAAGTCATTTCGACAAGAATCTTGATCATATCGGTTTAATCAAAACGGAAGGGCGTCCATCAGGTCGAGACAATATAGAGGATCGCGTTTCACCCTTTTTTTTCCCGCAGTGACGCAAGTTTTTCGATTGCAAAAAAGCATAAAGGTCGAACCGGGAGCTTTTCTCCCGTCTTCCAATTGTTTAGCAAGCGCAAAAGCGGGATATTTTCCCGCGATTCCAATTCGCCCGCAATACGGAATGTAAAAGCAAAGTTAAGCGGTGGAGTCACGGACGGGTCGATGGTTGCGTGGTGTATTCGCCCGTCTGCGGTTCATCGAAGCGATTGCGTGTAAAATCGCCGCAGAGTACGTAATCGGCAACATTAACATTCCGCGTTCGGTCATACCCGTTTTTTCC
>JAQVID010000238.1 GCA_028695865.1 Thermoguttaceae bacterium
AAACTCAAATTCTATGTTATTGACGCCGTAAAGGTCGCCAAAGCGGCTGGTATGGGCGGTCGTATCAATACGGTCATGCAGGCCTGCTTCTTCAAGCTTGCCGGTTTCATGCCCGAGACAGAAGCCATTGACCACATCAAGGCTTCGATCAAGAAAACGTACAGCAAGAAGGGTGAAGCGATTGTTCAAAAGAACTTCGCCGCCGTCGATGCCTCGCTGGCCGCACTTGAAGAAGTTGCCGTTGCGTCCACGACTCAAGGTGATTTCCATCGTCAAAGCGGAATCGTCGGTCATACCGACAGCGCGTTCATCAAGAACGTTCTGGGCGAGATCATGGCCAACCGCGGAAATCAGCTCCCGGTCAGTGCTTTCACGGAATCTCCTGATGGAACCTTCCCGACCGGAACAACCAAATTCGAAAAGCGAAGTATCGCTATTGATATTCCGATTTGGGACCCGAACCTTTGTATCCAGTGCGGAAACTGCTCGCTCGTCTGCTCGCACGCGGCCATTCGTATGAAAATTTACGATCCGGCTTCGTTGGCTGGCGCTCCGGCCGAATTTCATTCCGTCGATGCCAAGACCGGTGAATTTGCCGGTAAGAAAATGACACTGCAAATCGCTCCCGACGATTGCACGGGTTGCGGTCTTTGCGTAGCGGCTTGCCCGGCCAAGAGCAAAGAAGTCGAAGGCGCCAAAGCAATCAATATGAAGAACAAGCTCGATTATCTCGATAAAGAACGGGCCAATTGGGACTTCTTCCTCACAATTCCCGAATTCGATCGAACCAAGGCCAAAGTCAATACGGTCAAAGGTTCGCAGCTTCTGGAACCGCTCTTCGAATTCTCCGGAGCTTGTGCCGGTTGCGGTGAAACTCCTTATATAAAGCTCGTTACGCAGTTGTTCGGCGATCGCATGATGGTTGCCAACGCCACTGGTTGTACCTCAATTTACGGCGGTAACCTGCCGAGTACTCCGTACACGAAGAACGCCGCGGGCTTTGGTCCGGCTTGGGCGAATTCCCTGTTCGAAGACAACGCCGAATTCGGTTATGGTATGCGTTTGGCCGTCGATCAGCAGAAAGGCTTTGTCACGGAACTGCTCAATGCCAATAAAGAAAAGATCGGCGCTTCGCTCGTCGAAAGCCTTTTGGGTAATTCTCAGGAAACCGAAGAACAAATCGCGCAGCAGCGTGCCTGGGTTGCCGAACTGAAGCAAAAAGTTTCCGGTTGCGATTGTACTCAAGGCAAACTGATTGCCATGTCTGCCGACTACCTCATTCGACGCAGCAACTGGGTATTCGGTGGCGATGGTTGGGCTTATGATATTGGTTACGGCGGTCTGGATCATGTCGTCGCCTCGAATCGCGACATTAATATTCTCGTGCTCGACACCGAAGTCTACTCCAATACCGGAGGTCAGGCCTCGAAATCGACCCCCATGGGTGCGGTCGCCAAGTTTGCCGCAGGCGGTAAGCCGACCGGCAAGAAAGATTTGGGCATGATGGCCGTGAATTACGGTACTTGCTTCGTTGGTCAGATTTCGATTGGAGCCAATCCGGCCCACGCGATCAAGACGCTCGTCGCTGCCGAATCGTATCGCGGCCCGTCGCTCATTATCGCTTACGCGCACTGTATTGCCCACGGTTATGCCGATATGAAGACCGGTTACGAACTTCAGAAGGAAGCCGTTGCTTGTGGTTATTGGCCGCTGTGGTCTTATGACCCGCGTGAAGAGAAGCCGTTCGTTTTGGCCAGTAAAGCCCCGGCCGGTTTCCTCAAAGATTTCGAAGCCAAACAGAACCGTTTCAATCAGTTGGTCCGTCTCAACGCCGGGGCCGCCGAACAATTCGAAGAACTTGCCCAAGAGAATATCAATAAGCGATTCGAATTCTACACCGCTTTGGCCGCCGTGAAAAAGAACTGATCAACCTTCGTGAAAGGATGATCGTACTTTCTTAACGGAAACATGAAACCGGAGACCTTTTGCTTTGGCAAAGGCTTCCGGTTTTTTTCGCGCTTAACCCCCTCTCGGATTTTTCACTACCGATTCTTTAATTCCCGATGCTTCACTCCCTGTTTGCCTTCGGAAAAAGCGGAGAGAAATCAGGCCGCACAGCGAGAAAAATCAATTCAAACCGGTTTGCTTCCGATTCTTCTATGATCGACGCTTCACTCCCCGTTTGCCTTCGGAAAAAGCGGGGAGAAATCAGGCCACACAGCGCGAAAACCAATTCAAACCGGTTTGCTTCCGATTCTTCTATGATCGACGCTTCACTCCCTGTTTGCCTTCGGAAAAGCGGAGAGAAATCAGGCCGCACAGCGTCAAAAAAACAGGTAAGACCTGCATATCAGACAGAAAGTCGCAATGCTTTCTCTCTTCCGCGTGTTTTTGCACGCGAAAGAACTTCTCAATAATATCCGCCAGGAGCAATCAGTCTTTTTCGTAGAAGCAGTCAGGTTCGGGCCCGAGCGGATCACCAGTTTCGGCGTAAGCTCTTGCGCGACTGCCGCCACAGATCAAACGCGAAGCGCATCGGCCGCAAATACCATGGTATTCATCCGGATTCTGAAGCGACTTGAAAAGAGGATGATTCTGATAAACATCGACTACGGAATCATTCGGAAAATGCCCGCAAACAAGCGGCAAAAAACCGGCGGGGCAAATATCTCCGTTGTGCGCAACGAACATAATACCACGGCCATCGGTAATCCCCAAAGGAGCCCGGGGACGGTGGGGCGTCTGGTCCGACCGGGCCGGGGCAAGCGGATTACCGCCATGCTCCAAAACATACCGGCGATAATGGGGAGCTTCGGTCGTTTTGACCGCAAAGGGCTTGGTCTGCGAGTAATGATAAAGCTTTTCGAAAACCTGTTCGTATTGCCGTGGCGAAATCCGCTGCTCTTCCATACCACGACCGACCGGGACAAGAAAAAACACGGACCACATGGCAATCGATCTTGTCGCGAGGAGTTCCGCGATTTCGTCAATCCGATCTACGTTACGGCAAGTAATCGACGTATTGACCTGAACCGGCAAACCAAGTTCAGCAGACCAGGCGAGCATTTTAAGAGACTGCTCAAAACTGCCGGAAAAGCCGCGAAAGGCGTCGTGCAGCTCGGCGTCCGGGCCGTCGATACTCAAACCAATCGCGCCGACTCCAGCCTCCTTGGCTTTTTCGAACGCTTCCCGCGTCGCAAGCGGTGTCGCGCTGGGTGTCAACGCCGTTTGAAAACCAAGCTCGTGTGCCCGGGCCAGAAGAAGGAAAAGATCGGATCGCTTGAGCGGATCTCCACCGGTAAAACAAATATTCGGCTTCCGCTTAAATCGGGCAACGTCGTCAAGCAGAGCCAACGACATCTCGGTCGTTAACTCGTCCGGAGCCGCCTGCTCTTGAGCACTGGCCCGACAATGTTTACAAACCAAATCGCATGCCCGGGTCACTTCGTAATAAAACATGAGCGGATTGATCGGGAAATCGTCCACCGTATAGGGACGACCATGTCCTGTGGGATGAAAACCACCGGCCGCGCCCGTCATGACGAAGCTCCTTTATTCAGGGCAATTTGTTCCTTTTCGATTCGGGCAATTTTGGCCGTGCGACGCTCATGCCGACCGCCGGCGAATTGCGACGACAACCAGATTTCCACCAAGCGGTCAATCGTTTCTTCCGAAAGCATGTCTCCCGAAAGACAAAGGACATTCAAATCATTATGTCGGCGACTCATCTCGGCACTAAGCGTATCGACGACCGGGGCGGCTCGCACACCGGGAAATTTGTTCGCGGCAATACTCATTCCAATTCCGGTCCCGCAAATAAGAATCCCGCGATCAATTTTCCCTTCAGAAACGCCCCGAGCGACTTCCGCGGCGACATCGGGATAATCGACCGGCGCAGGATTCTCCCCGGTCGGCCCAACATCAATCACTTCATGTCCGAGCGAACGGACGTAATTCCCCAGATTCTGGCGAGTTTTGACTCCGTGATGATCACTCCCGATCATGATTTTCATGGCATTCCTCCAAAGTGAACTGCAAAAAAAGGCACGACAGGACACAGGTTGCAACACAGGTTATTCCCCAGGTCTCTCCCCTGCCCTCTTACCAAACGACGCGCTTTTGGCACGTCGGAACAACAAAAACATTCCCGATTCATCCCGACCTCAGGCAATTGCCATCGCGTTAACCGTCAAGGTTTGCGGCCTGCACCGCCCGCTCGACTTCGTCACACATGCCGTTTACGGCGGCAAGACTGTCGCTCTCGGCAATTATTCGAATAATCGACTCTGTATTACTCCCTCGAACGAGAACCCAACCCTGGGCTCGATCAAAACGGAGACCATCGCTGCGATCAATCTTTTCCGCCGCGAATACCTTTTCCAACCGATCAAGCAAAGCCGGTACGGCAGCAAGCGGATAAGGCAGTTTACGTTTGACAATATACCAGCGGGGCAAACTCGCAACCAGTTCGGACACAGTCGCCTGCCGTCGGGCCATGAGTTCAAGCAAATTGGCCATACCAACACAACTGTCCCGAACATAACCGACCAGCGGATCAATTGGCCCACCGTTGCCTTCGCCGCCAAACATCGCGTCTTGCTGAAGCATAAGGTCAACGACATTGGCCTCACCGACCGCGGACCGCAGCGTCTGTCGTCCGTACTTCAGGGCAACATCGCAAGTCATGCGACTGGTCGCGCAATTGATCACAAGCGGACGCCGCCCTGCGTCGCGCGCGGACACACTTTGATCAGCCTTTTCCAATTTGTTAAGAGCACACAAAGCAAGCGTGTACTCTTCACCCGGATAACAACCTTTTTCGTCAATCAGAGCCAGACGATCCGCGTCAGGGTCCTGACAGAACACAATGTCAATATTCAAGGAAGACGCCAGAGAAGCGACTTCCTGAAGATTTTCTTGCGTCGGTTCAGGCACATGCTCAAAGAGACCGTCCGGCGTTCCCCCCAACACGGTCGTTTCACACCCCAATGCTTCCAAACACTTTCGAGCCAATAAACTCCCGGCTCCCCGGTTGGAATCGAGAAGGACTTTGAATTTTCTTTTTCGAATTAAATTAACATCGACCGTTTTCAGAATTGCGGCCAAGTGTACTGAAAGAGTATCATCAATGGTCTGACGGGTACCAAGCGAATTGACGTCTGCCCATTTGGGTTCATTTTTCTCGTCGGAAAAGGCGGTAAGCACATCTTGCCCGGCCTGTTTCGGAATTATCCGCCCGGCAGCCGAAAAAAGTTTTAGTCCGTTGAACTGCGCCGGGTTGTGACTGGCGGAAATCTGAATACCACCCACGGCCTGAAATTGACGAATCAACACACCGGTCGTGGGAGTTGCCGCAATACCGCCGTCCAGCGTATCGCGGCCCAGAGCATTAAGGGTTGCGCACACCACATCGGCAAGCATTGCCCCGGAACGCCGTCCATCACGCGTTACGACAATGGGACCGGACCGCTTGAGCGTTGATTCAAACGCCACGGCATAGCGGGCAGCGACAACCGGCGTCAACGTTCGACCGATTTCGCCGCGAAGGCCGGAAACACTGATTATTAAGGGCGTATCCACAACAATTCTCTCTTGGACATCTGTTTTAAACGTTTGATTATTGACGCTGTATATTTGTTTGCACAAAATTCCCTGCTTATAGTATACCATTTTGCCGCCTGATGGACAGAGGCCCATCGGTTTTTTGTTCGTTTTTATAATAATGGGGTGTGATAAAATTTTGTGTGCAACTGCCAGCGAAACATGTGTTACGATATATAGATATCGCCCCAATAGCTATTCCAAAGTTCCGAGTAACGGATAGCACATAAGGTTGCCATTTTGTTGAGCCA
>JAQVID010000239.1 GCA_028695865.1 Thermoguttaceae bacterium
GATCAGCTTCTTGTTCGAGGCTTCGACGTGTGCCATCCAGTTACTCGAAAGACGTCCGATTTTGCCCATGATCGCGGTTGACAGATTGTTGAGAACGAGCTTGATACCAAGATGCGCAAACAGATTGAGCGGCGAACGGGGAATCGCGATTTTAATCGCAAAAACATGAGCGTCGTCTGGCGATTTGGGACCGACCACGAGCGCAACTCGGGCATCGTAAGCAGCCGTCTGTCGATCAAACGCTTCTTTCCACGCGTCTGCTTTCGGGCCTAAATGAGCGTTTTCGTTTCCGACCAAAACGGCAACCGCCGCGTTGGGTGAAACTTCCGTTCGGGACGCGTCCGCCTCGCAACCGATCATAAAGGTGTAAAGGAGTTCCTCACTCACCCGGGGAGGATTATCGATAATCTGCTGACCGGCGTTCATCTGACGATAATCTTCAGGAGTCCAGTTCAAACATCTTGGACGATGTTCCAGAACATGGAGCCAAGCGTTTTTCGTATCGCGCAGCGGGTCTTTCACAAACGCCCAAGGAGCCGGAGCCTGCGTATCCAAAGCCGATCGGAAAGGCGGAGTCTTGAACGTTGGCGCTCGTTCCGTCGTGTCGGTGAATATGTCAATTAAATATTCGTCCGCGAAATAAGTTACCCGACCATGTTCGCGGTAGAGGTTTGATTCGAAATCAATGTATCTTGCAAGGGCGTCAAGATTGGCCTCTTCCCGCAATTCGGCCAGCAGTGTCTTGACCCGTTTGACCGTATTGGGCGGATTGACTCCGGTGAGGCCCAGTTGACAACACGTTTCCGGCGCCAGTCGATCGACCAGTAATTTACCCAACGCGTCTTCAAAGGCCATGCCCGCGACAATCAACTCCATTGTCGTTGCCTGCATTCGGGTCGAACCGGCGACTGCCATGGGACCGGTGGTTAAGTCAGCGACATTGACGCGAGGGTCTTCAATGACTTTCCGCGAACGTTCAACGAAACTGCAAAGTAATTCCGCCGGATTATCGAAAAGAAAATGAACGGAAGCACCAGCGTCAAGACCGGCATGAATCGTACCGATTACCGATGATGTTTCTCCGCCTTCGCTAATCGCGACGACCATATCGTTTTTACTCACGCCGGCCGACTCCATCTGACGGTAGCCGAACGAAATGTAATCTTCAAAGGATTCCACCGAACGAATTAAAGCAAAATCGCCGCCTGTCATGACCGCGAAAGTCTGCTCCGCCAACGTTCCGCACGATTCACGAAGGGAAGGCATCGCTTCGAAACATTGACGCCACCAGCGACGATTGGCCGCGTCAAGCTCGATGGCCAAACGTCCGGTCGCCCCACAGCCGCTGAATATGATTCGACCTCCGCCCGACAACGTTGAAAGCATATCGTCCGCAAGCTTTTTGAACGCGTCAGACACGACGATTCGATCAAGCGCCGACATAAGATCGTCGTCGATTTTAAGGAGCATGAGTATTCCGTCCCGGGAACTCGACGCCAGAAGTTGCGACAGTCCCCGACTTCGCGGGTGCGACTGCTCCGTTACAAGAGCTCCCAAGTGAAATTGTGTTTCGTTTTGAATAAAATCATCTGCCTTTTGCGTTGGAGTACGGTTGTCCATTATGGTAATCCTTTCATGGCCGGAAATTCCCGGTGCTTGCTTTTGGAATGGGAACACGAGTTAAAAAATCGATGAAACAAAGCTGATCAATCAAGTTCTATTTTATTCGATCCCTCTTGAATGTAAACAGGGCACAACTTAGGACGGCCACACCTCCAATCAACCAGGAGATCGACATCAGGGCAAAACCGTAGGAAAGACCTTGCGCCGGATTGTCTTTATACATATCACCCAAAGCCCCTAATATAACAGGTGAAGTCGATCCTATCAGGAACGCGGTCATGACCATGAGTCCGACAATAGACGCTCTCATCTGGGGCTTAACGACATCGAAAATTGAAGCGTGAGTATTGGTTTCGTAAAGTCCTCGCAGAGCGCCGAAGAGGAACATCATCAGATAGACATCAGTCAACCGGGGAGCCATGCCCATCCAATAGATTACCGGAACGCCCAAAAGCATGGCAATCCACTGCAAATGAACACGAAACAACGGATACCGGGCAACCACGGCGTCGGTCGTAACCCCGCCGAGCAGAATGGCTCCCAGCGCGGCGATATGATGATAAAACATGGAAAAGCCGCCGGCCGAGATCAAATCCAGGCCGAACTTGCCCGCGATGAATTTGGGTGCCCAAACAACGTAAGCATTATTGACAAAGACAATGGCGATAAATCCCATGGTCAAAAGCGGCACCGAGGGAATACTCAAAAGTGTTTGGAGCGTTTGGACAATGGTCGGCGTTTTTTCCTTGGCCGCCGTTTCGTCGCCGACATCCAGTCCGAGTTCCCGGCCAGCCTGTCCCGTCGGTGGATCGTGCAGCAGGAAAATAAAGCTCAAGCCGATGAGGAATCCAATCCCGCCGAAAATACAGAAAGTAATGCGCCACCCGTAATGTTCGGCAATCCAACCGGCAGCGAACCCGCTGACAATAACACCAATATAGAGCGACGACTGATGAATGGCCAGAGCAATCGACCGCGTTGACTTGTGATACGCGGCAATGAGGCTCGTGGCCGCGGGAGCGTAAAACGATTCCCCTCCCGCGGTTGCGACTGATCGAAACGTAATGAGGCTCCAAAGTCCCGTCGATAATCCGGTGAGCATGGTCGAAAGGCTCCAGAAAATGACGCTCCCGGTAATCAGTTTCTTTTTACTGAAACGGTCGCCGGCAAATCCGGCTATGGGAACCATCATCGCAAGCATAAAAAACAGAACGAAAGCCGTCAGACCAATTTGCGTATCGTTCAGGTGCAAGTCCTTTTGTATGGCTGTTACGACAACACCGAAGATTGCCCGGTCCGCCTGATGAAAGAAGTACGCCCAAAACAGCAGAAAAAGCAGACCCCAGCGATAAAAAGACCCCCGGCTTTTATTCATCATTCTTATTCCTGTCCAAGTTTAAACCACTCGGGAAAATTCTTGCCAAAACAGATGTACGCTCAATTAACTGACACAACATCCGCATTATAAAGCTTTTCCCGAGCGATTACAAGTAGACTCACGGAAACGGACAGAAATAATGTGAACTAAAGTTTTCTATTGGTTGTAGTGCCCGAAAATCAGGACTCCGTTATGGCCGCCGAACCCCAACGAAAGACTCATCGCGTTTTCAATACGGGCAGACACCCCCTTATGCGGTACATAATTCAAGTCGCATTTTGGGTCCGGCTGGTCAAGATTGATTGTCGGAGGACAAAAATGCTCGCGAATCGTCTGAATACACGCAACGGCTTCCAGAGCGCCCGCGGCACCCAAACAGTGCCCAATCATTCCTTTTATGGAAGAGATTTTCGTTTCATAAGCGCAAGGACCAAGAGCCTGCTTAATCGCGGCCGTTTCAATCGGGTCGTTCGTGGGAGTCGCCGTGCCGTGCGCATTTACATAATCGATTGCCCGGGGCGAGATGCCCGCGTCGTCCAGCGCCAGTCGCATCGCCGCTGCCGCTCCGGTTCCTTCCGGGTCCGGCGCGGTCAGATGCCACGCGTCAGACGTTGCGCCGTAACCGCAAATTTCTCCTAAAATCGGAGCGCGTCGCGCTACAGCGTGTTCCAATGTTTCCAAAACCAAAATTGCGGCGCCTTCGCCCATTACGAACCCATCGCGGTCTTTGTCGAAGGGTCGCGATGCCTTTTCCGGCTCATCGTTGTATGCCGTCGATAATGCTTTCAGCGCGCAGAATGCGCCGACTCCAAACTCGGTAATCGTCGCCTCGGTTCCTCCGGCAATGGCCATATCAGCCTTGCCTAACCGCAAATAATCAAGAGCGTGACCAATTGCGTCCGTGCCCGAAGCGCAGGCGGTGACCACCGTGTGAACGGCGCCTTTGATTCCAAATTCCATCGCAATATTGGCCGCCGCTTCGTTGGGAATCATCTTCGGTATGGTCATGGCCGACATGCGGGACGGGCCCTTTTCGACAAGTTTCCGCTGTGATTCGGAGTCAATTTCCAGACCGCCAATTCCATTACCGATCCAGGCGGTTACCCGTTCCGGAACTTGCGCTCGCGCAGGGAGTCCCGCCTGCTGCCAGGCTTCACGAGCCGCGACCAGGGCAAGCTGCGTGAATCGCGCCGTTCGCTGCGCAACACGATGTTCCAGCCAATCGGCGACGCGAAAATCAGTGCACTCGGCCGCAACTTTACATGCTACCCGGGAAGCGTCGAATTGCGTTATCGGACCTACCCCGCAGCGACCTTCCTTCAGCGATTGCCAAAAATTGGCGACTCCGATTCCCACCGGCGACACCACTCCCATTCCTGTTACCACGATTCTTTTTCTCATCATGTCTCCTCTGGATTCATGAAGGGGTTAAATGATTATTCCATGCGAATACACAGGGAAAATATCATGTATTAGTACCAAACGGTTTTCGACCTGTTCCCGCTTTTCAAAAACAACGTCAGCGCCGCGCAAAAGCAATCGGCCGCCAACGGCACGATCATTCCTCCTCGATTCCCGCGGCGTGCCACGCTGACGAAAGCGGCGCCACAAGCCGAACCGGCTCCCGGGTTTGCGGGTGCGTAAACGTCATTTCTCGCGAATGAAGCGCAATGGCGCGAAGCCGATCATCTTCAAACTGCTCGCCAAATGTCCGCTGACTGCCGTAAAGGGCATCACCCAAAAGAGGAAAACCCCGACTGGAACATTGAAGCCGTATCTGGTGCGTTCGACCTGTTTCAAGTTCTATTTCCAGCCAGGTACAGTCGCCGAACCGCTTTTTAACATGATAATGCAAAATTGCTTCCCGGGCATCCGGCGAAATCGGGGCGATCAGCTCGGCTTGAGCCCGATTCGGTATCTTGCGCATGTAGTCTACCCAGGTACCCTCGTCGTCCGGAATATTCCCTTCGGCAATGGCCCAGTACTTTTTACCGACAAGCCGTCCGCGAAATTGCTCGCAAAGACGATTGGCTGCCCGAACATGCTTGGCAAAAACAATCGCGCCCGACGCGGGACGATCAAGTCGGTGCGGAATCCCTAAATAACACCCGCCCGGCTTGTGTTCGCGACGAATAAGGTAATCCTTGATGCGAAACTCCAACGAATCAATTCCAGCGGGAGCCTGGGTAAGAAGCCCTGCCTGTTTATTGATCGCAATAACCGGACCAACTTCGTATAGGATTTCAAAATCAGGGATAATTACTTCACCACTGTCTTCCATGGTTCATCCTGTCTTCGTTTTTCTTTTCCGTTTTCACGCAAAACCCCGATATTTACAGTATCAAGCAAACAGCTCTTGCGTCTTTTTTAACGATACAGGCTTTTTTAATATTTTCAAGCGGGACAGTTTCAAACTTTGGCCGGATAAGAAAAAATTCCGACTCACCAGGTAAGGCAAGCCGGAACAAAATACAATAGAATCAATCGGTCATTCAAATAGCAGACGATATGGACACGAATATTGCATTCATGCCCGTTTTACGGTTTTTCAACCTTAAAATCAAATGTCTTGGTATTTCCATCCACTTGAACGGTTATACCACTCATGGAAGGATCGCTGTATTTTTCCTTAATGAGCGGTTTGGGCTGGAATGATTCGCCGCCGCCTTTGGTTTGCGTCTGGTCAAAAGCCCCGACGATACCGACTTCGTACTTACCCGGCGGAAGGCCGTTGCCTGGTTTGTCCGAACCAATGACATATTTGCCTTGAGCGTTAAGAGTTCCCCTGGCCTGAAAGCCGGTCGATTGAAAAACGACCGCTCCCTGGGCC
>JAQVID010000240.1 GCA_028695865.1 Thermoguttaceae bacterium
CCGTTCGGAATGGCCGTCCCTTCTTCGGATACAACGCTCACAACTTTGCCGTCGATCATTGCTTTACCGGACGGCATGAGAAGCGTCGTCGTTTTACCGCGTCGCCCCACCAGAGGATCGTAATCGACAAGCTTTTCCAAGGAGTCAACTTCTTTGAGCTCGACAGGAACAAACCTTTTGGCCAAAATACGACTGCCCATGATTCCGGCGATTGTAAAGCCCAGACAGGAGAAGACAAGGATAATCAGGGTATTTCGAAATTGTTCCCATTCGTAACCGTTTCGCGGTATAATGAACGTTTGACTTGCAAGCACGAACGAAACAATCATCAGACCGGCCCCAATAATACCGGTCACACCGAATCCCGGAATGACAAATATTTCGAGGAGTAAAAGGACGGTGCCGAAACAGAACAAAAGAATTTCGAGCCATCCGGCGGTTCCTCCGAGGAACGACGCCCAAAAATAAAGGACGAAGCAAAACGCGGAACAAATCGCCGCGATTCCAATTCCGGGCATATTCAGTTCAATAAAGAGGAACAAAAAGCCAAAACACAACAGCGACATGGCCCAGTAAGGATGAGAAAGCGTCTGGAGAAGCTGATCAATCCAGACCGGCTCAATGAGCAATGGGTCCGTCGCCAAACCGTAACTGTCTCGCAATTCGTGAAGACTGCCGGCGACACGATGAGCCAATTCGAAATCAAGTGCTTCTTTACCGGTCACGACAAACTGGACGTCGCTTTTTCCGACAGGTTCTTTTTGTATCCAGTCGTCCGGCTGTGTTTGCTGTTTCAGCTCCTGTTGACAGAACCAGGCGTTTTGCCTGGTCTTCGAATGAACATAATGAAACACATCGAGTTTCGGGTCCAGGGCCGCCATGGGAAGCGACCAGTTCTTGCCCGAGGCGCCAGACCAGTAACGGGCCAATGAGACTTTGGCCGCGTCCAATTCGCTGTCCGTGTATTGCCCCAGCCCGATTCCTCCGAGTACGGCAGCCGTGCCGACGACGATTTCACTGCACGAAAGCGGGATGAGTACGGCATCGTTTCGGGCCTGATTCGGTACCCAGGCAATGAGGCGTATCTGTCGGGAAGCCATGTCGTCAGCCAGCCAATTCGCAAGCCGAACCGATTCTTGAAGCGAACCTCCCGCCGAGTCGATTTGAAGAATCAGACAGTTGATATGCCGGTTGTCAATCGCGTCCAGAATTTTGCGCTGAACTTCATCGACCGCGGCCGCCTGAACCGGTCCGTAAAAATTGACCAAACCGCACCGAACAACATCCGAAACGAAGACCCGGCGAATCTCGGCAGGTGTTCGCCCCAGAGCCGAAGCAAGTTCAGCCAAACCGCCTCCGGATGAGACAAGATAGTCGGCCATACCCATGCGTCGCAGTTCGCTTGCCGTAAATGTTCCACGACCAAACGGAAACACCAGTTCTTTCGGAAGCGAGAGGAAGACTTTCTTTTCCTTGGTCATGGAGTCGTATTCGCCGGGCGTGACCCATTGTGTTCCCTGTTGCGTTTCCACTTCGTACAGACGCGTCGCCGGATCGAGAAAGGTACTCACGACCGCTTTGGTCCCTTTACGCTGGCATAATTCCTCAAACGCCATTCGAATCGCAGGCGTTATGTCCTCTTTGCGCGTCGTGACCGGACCGAGTCGCGAGTTATCCGCCATGATCAATTCATCACACGCCAGAACCGGCAAAATGGAAAAGCCCGACACCGGCCGCCTTACAAGAGCAATCGTCGAAATCGTCCGCTTATCCTCGGGCAAAAATTTTTTCCCTTTGATAAACCGTGCAAACTCGAACGCGTCGCCGAACGTCGTCTTGTTCTGCGATTCTTCGCCCGAAGGTCCCTGACCAAAACGAAAGACTATTCGCAAAGGGAATTTCGCCTGTTGCTCCGTATCGGCTCGAAGCGTTGTTTGCAGAGAATTTTTGAGCCTGGCCTGAAGTTCCGCGGTCAGTGGAAACTCGACATCCAGTAAACAAACCGTTTCTCCCGCCGCGGACAGTTTGACATTGGAATCATTCATTTCCTGATTCGCAAAAACCGGTGTGGTAAATAAACACAAAAGAAAGAGCAAAATTGTTTTCAAAAAGAATACGGTCACACCATTGCCGCCGGGCAACAAACCGTCTTCTCCACAGACTACGCGGCGTACTAAAGAAGAATTGCGGCCCCAGTTACGAACGCGTTCACGCAGTATTCCCTTGCCCCGTCCGTGAATAATCATGAGTGATTTGCCCCCGGAAACGCGACATGTACGCTGCACGAGCATTTGTGCTTCGTCGGGTGTCATGTCATGCAGGTCAATAACTATATCTGTACGATAAGCTTTCATGGTCATAAACCGTTCCTCCCTGGCGAGGTTGCCGATTAAAAATGAAATATCGAATTAAAAGACGATTGCGAAACGTCTACCACGTGAATATCAGCCAAAAAACGCTGTACTTTTGCGTCAAGACGAAGCGAAGCCAGACGCTCGGCGTCCGGACCGCAAGGATTACCGTGAGTCACCAGTAAAACGTTGGTTTCATGCCCCACGACGTTGCAAAGATTTTGCAGTAACTGCGGTAAAAGATCGTCCCGGGACGGCTGCAATACGGCAAGCTCTTCCATGATCGTATTGTGGAAGGTCATGCCGGTTTTGCCCCGATAGATATAGTCTTTTGTTCCGGTAACAAAATAAAGATGACCGGAGGTCGACTTGGAAAATTCCTTGGCGACGGTCGCCGCAAAACTGATTGACAATTCAAAATCCTCGAACGTCTTGCGGTTCATGCTGCTCGGAAGCCAGGTGTCCAGAATAACGGCAACATCTAAATGTCGCCGACTCTGAAACTGGCGAACCAAAAGTTGATTGTGCCGGGCCGTGGCGCGCCAGTGAATCCATTTGCGTACATCTCCCGTCTGCCAGCGGCGTATGCCCAGGATTTCATCGGACGATCGCGATGTTTGGAACCTGAAACGATTGTGTTGATTCGACGACTGACTGTGTTCATGAACCCAGTTTTTGGAAAGTACTCCCAATTTCGGATAGACAATAATTTCCGAAGTATCGCGAAAATAAAGACTGCTCCGAAAAAAGCCCAATGGGAATCGTGTGGAGACCGAAGTCGGACCAAGCAGATAACGACCTCGCAGCGGAAGTTGACCGGCATAACTTTTTTTGACTTCACTGCCGGCATCGACTTTTTCAAAATAACAGACCGGACGGTACCCGGGCGACTGCTTTACTTTGCGGTCAAGTTCTTCAGCGCCCAGTGCCCGACGCCCTGTCAGCGGAACGACCCGGTCTTCGAACAGAACGCCCCAGGAAGCCTGACGCTTTTTTCCGTTCTCAAGTCGAACCGTCATGATAAAAGGCTCGCCGGCATGAATGGTTGACGGTGGAATCCGCTTGACCTTCAACCCGCCAATCGTTTTCTTTCCGAGGCGATAATCCAAAAAAAGAAAACAGGCCAAAACGGACGCGAAGAACAAAAGCAAATTCACCTCGCGAAGCACAGCGCCAATGAATATGGCACCGACTACCGCGCAAAAAACCAAACCATCCCGAAAGAGAATCGTGCTTCTGTTCATCGTGTTTCATCCTTCATGATCAAGGCATTTTAGCACTGAGACCACCGGCAGCCGGACGATAAGCCAACTGCACATAGTCGGCGACCATACGGTGCGCGCTGAATCGCCAGGCAAGCGTCGCAATCGAGTTCATCATGAAGCGAATCCAGCGAAGCGGAAGCCCATGTTCATCAACATCGTAAAACATCGGAATGACTTCGTTTTCCAAAACGTTCATAAGACTCTCACGGTCGCGTTCGTCGGTAATCGCGGCGTAGACATGGTCGTTCCCGTTGCCAATCGCAAAACCATTAGACCCGTCGTACGCTTCGGCCCACCACCCGTCAAGTACCGAGAGATTCAAAGCCCCGTTAAGAACGGCTTTCTGACCACTTGTTCCAGACGCTTCAAGAGGCCGACGCGGGTTATTGAGCCACACATCCACGCCCTGAACCATGTGCCGCGCCACGTTCATATCGTAGTCCTCAACGAACACAATACGATTGGCGAACCGGGGCTCCTGCTGCACTTCCGATATGTACTGGATGAGGCGTTTGCCCGGCTCGTCGGCCGGATGCGCTTTGCCCGCAAAGACGAATTGGACCGGACGGTCCACGCTGTTGACCATGCGATCAAGCCGTTCCAAATCCTGCATGACAAGCGTTGCCCGCTTGTACGTTGCGAAACGTCGGGCAAAACCAATGGTCAGAATCTGCGGATCAAGTACATTTTTCGCCTTTTCCAACGCTTCATCCGACGCTTTGAGTCGCTGAAGCTGCCGGCCGATGCGGCGACGCGTGAAGTCAATCAGAAGAGTCTTGAGCGCTTCATGTGTTTCCCACAGTTCGCCCGGATGAATTTTATACACGCCTGACCAAACTTCCGGATCAATGGATTCTTCGGTCCAGCCCGGGATATGTCGCTCGAACAGAACTTTCATTTGCCAAGCCATCCAGGTCGGAACGTGAACGCCGTTGGTAATATGCCCTATCGGAACTTCTTCTTCTTCCTTGTGCGGCCAGAGGTCTTTCCACATGTGTCGCGTAACCTTGCCATGCAGCGCACTGACCGCGTTTGCGTACCGGGACAATTTCAGACCGAGAATGGTCATGCAAAAACTTTCGTTCTGATCATAGGCATGACGCCGCCCCAGGGCCATGAACTGGTCTTGCGTTAATCCCAGTTTTTCACGCAGTGGACCCAAATGTTCCTCAATCAGGGAAGCGTCGAAGTAATCGTGCCCCGCCTCAACGGGAGTGTGCGTTGTAAAGACGGTCTGCTGCGCGACTTCCCGAAAGGCAACGTCGAACGCCTTGCCGTCGAACTCCATTTTTTCGCGAATCACTTCCAGCGTGGCAAAGGCGTTGTGCCCTTCGTTCAGATGGAAGACACCCGGCGTAATACCCAGCGCGCGAAGCGCCTTGACTCCGCCAATACCACATACAATTTCCTGACGAATTCGCGTTCGCGAGTCGCCCCCGTAGAGCGTATTGGTCAACTCGCGGTCTTCCTTGGAGTTGACTTCCAGGTCCGTATCCAACAGATACAAATCAGCTCGCCCGACTTTCATGTGTCGAACTTTGGCATAAATCGGCCCTTTTCGCGTTTCGACCTTGACCGTAATCATGTTGCCGTCTTTGTCCAGGGCCGGCTCCATCGGAACGTATTCGACTTTTGTATCAAGATATTCTTCTTCCTGCCAACCTTTTTCGTTCAAGTGCTGCTTGAAATATCCCTGGTCATAAAACAGACCAACAGCGACAAGTGGAACACCCAAACCACTGGAACTTTTTACATGGTCGCCCGCCAAAATACCCAGTCCGCCAGAATAAATCGGAACAGATTCGTGAAGACCAAATTCAAGCGAAAAATAAGCAACCGGCTTGGCACCAAGTATGCCCGCGTGCTGTCGGGCCCAAAGCGGCCGCTCGCTTGTGTATTCCTGAAGACGTCGATAAGCCTGATCAATTCGCGTGTGATAAACAAGCTCCATGACCCTCTGTTCAAGCCGTTCAGGCGTAAATTCTTTCAGAAGCGCAATCGGATTGTGCGCCAACTGCCGCCACCGAATCGGATCCAAAGTCTGATAAATGTTCACGACTTCCGGATGCCAACTCCACCACAGGTTGTGGGCTATTTCCATCAACTTATTATAAAGTTCAACTCCCGACCCGGCACGCGGTGTCCGCGGCAAGCCCGGTAAAAGTTTCTCTTCC
>JAQVID010000241.1 GCA_028695865.1 Thermoguttaceae bacterium
AAGTCATGTTCTGTCTTGCCCGGTGTGTCAAAACAATTCCCCAAGTCGTGTCTGTCTGCAAACGGGAAGAAAACACCTATTTGTTTTGCGGACTATCGGGGCGATATGATCTGATCGTAATGGGGGCAGACGCCGTATAAAGTTGGCCGTTTCCGAGGTAGGTTGTCCGAACGACATAACTGCCAAAGGCGTCTTGCGGGACTTTTAGCACGGCAGTAAATTGACCTCCTTGCATAGGTACTTTGACTTGCGTTCCGGACCCTTTGTTCGCGGTCAAGTACATCTCCTGATATGCTTTTTCCATTTCCGGTGAGACGGTAAATTCTTTCCGGCGAGGTGAACGGACAGCGGTGCGATTGCGGCTTAAGACCAATGCGACCAGAACTTCACCATTTGCCGCAGGGGCAGCGGGAATGGACCCCGACACCGTTAAATCATGTGCCGCGTAGACCATATCCGGGGATGTCATTTGCATTCTGGCCGGGTAGCGTACTCGCAAAAGCGGATCGCCCAAAAGATTCATTGAATCGACATGATCGGATAATTGCGATTGGAGGTCTTTTGCGTTAGGATCAAACAGACGGGCTGTTTCGTCCAGGTTAACCCGAATTTTGTCCTTACCGGAAAGATTCTTTTTCTCTTCAGCCGAGATGGACGGATACGGTTTCATACGTGACTTGGCATGACAAATAACGTTACCCAACGTGTCAATGGTTTCAATATCTTTTGTTTCTTCAAACATTTCAACACCAAGCACGCCCATGGCGTAAGGCATGGACATACGACTGGACGCCAGGATTGCGACCGGTCCCTTGGGCGACAAGAGCATGCGTTCGGCAAGGGAGTCTTCAGTGGAATCGAACGCGCCACTGTAACAGGCAAAGAAAAGGCAAATCGGTGGAGCAGCCGCACAATCAATCAAAGGGACATCTTTCAGATTGAGCACATCAAATTTACCGGCAGGAGTATCAATTTCATCCAGTTCCTGATTCAGACCATGGCCAATGTAAATCCAAAACAAACAGCCCTGATTGATTCGGGCGACCGTCATATCGCGAAACAAAGGCGGGTAGGGGCAGAATGGGCTTTTCCAACTTGCCCGGGTAAGTGACAGTTCCATGTCCGCAATGAGCAATTCCGTGAAAATATTGCGAACGATCATTTCGATCACACGGTCAATCGCGGGAGAAAAACCGCCAATACCGGCAACCACATTAACGCGTCGCTGCCAATATCCGGCCTGGGCTTTTTGCTCGTAATTGATGACCTTGTCGGTCATAACAAGAATGTCTTCCGGGGATTGAACCGGCCAGCGTCCGACGGCCAACTCAGGAAAACCATCACGATTCAAATCGGCATACCAGGCGTCGGAAGCAATATGGTTTTCCGCGCCATACTGCTGGAGCGCTCTTGCGGAGACACGTGCAGCAGGCACGACATTAGCCCAGCCCGCGACGTTATTCGTTCGGGGCACACCATCACCAACCAGGAGCAAAAAACGAAGCGGGACTGATTCCGACAGCGTCTTAATCTGCTGCCAAATCGGTTCGGAGGACGGGGCAACCGTTGCGTCAGGCGGTACCGGTGGCGTTGTAATAACATGAATGATATATCCCTGGCTTTTTCGGTAGTCAATCCATTTGGCAAGAGCGGGTTGAAAAGCCAGAGGGCAAACAACGGCAACATGATCGCCGGCAGGCTGTCCGGATGTATTTAAAGGAGCGACAGCGGAAACGCCGCTTGCCGCAGCCGCAACGTCGGGCGACGATTGAAGCGGCGGCGGAGTCTGAGCGATTAACGCGCCGTGAATAACCAGAGCCCCAAACGCGAAAGCGTACATAAAAACCGAACGCAAACGACATTCCATTGCTTTAACTCCTTACCATCCGTAGTATACCGGTTCACTTGAACTTTTATTTTGCGCAGCACAAGCCCCCGTCTGAGGAAAACAAACAGGGAGCATCACAAAAACATTAGCCGTGCAAATAAAACACGTGGACACATTTATTTTTTCTTCTTCTTCGCACCGGGTATCTCAACCGAAAAATTCATAATACGAACAATACCATCGGAGCCTCCGGCCAAGAGACGACCGTTGTAAGTCAGTGCCATTGCGTAAACCCCGACTTGACCTCCTGCTCCGGTAATTTTTGTTTGACCGATTTCAATACCTTTGCTCTTTCCGGCAGGACGAGTGGACGTTACGCGTTTCTTTTTCGGCTTACCGTTTTCGTCCAATTCCTCTTCTTCGCGTTCATCAGCGGGATTACTAAAGATTTTTTCGCCCGCTCCTCCGGCTCCAGCTCCCGCACCAGCTCCGAGGTCGCCGGCTCCGGGACCGCCTGCATTGGTTTCAGCTCCTCCGGCAGCACCTTTTTTCGCGGCAGGTTTTTGCAGAACAGGGTACCATACCCGGATGGTTCCATCGTCGCCGCCCGACACGACCAGAAATTTCGAGTTTTTCGCGCCGCCGGGCGAGTCAGGTGTGGTCGCTTGTTTGGCCGCCCCGCCCGTTGCGGCGGTGGGGGTCGGTGGAACCAGAAACAAAGCGCTCCGAACCGCGCCGACGTGTCCTACAAACCGGCACAGTTCCATTCCTTGATATGTACTCCAAAGTCGAGCGGTTTTGTCTCGACTGGCGGTCAGAACCATACTGTTATCCGGAGAAAAAACGGCAGAATAGATTTTGTCCTGGTGCCCGGAAAGAGCTTGTACTTCTTTGAGTGTCACCATATCCCAAATACGGGCAACACCATCATTACAGGCAGTAATGAGATAACGGCCATCGTTGGAGAAATTCAAATCATAAACGGCTCCGGCATGTCCTTCAAAGGAGCCGAGACGCTTCATGGTGGAGGGGTCCCAGAACATGACTTTGCCTTCGTCACTGGCTCCGGCAACCAGATTTCCCCGAGGAGAAACGGCAACTGCCCATACGCGGTCTCGCAGTCCCATAAACGCCTTGGTGTTTTTGCCGTTTTTGGCATTCCAAAGCCGAATAGAACCATCGAAACTGGCCGTCAAAACATAATTGCCATTCGGACTGGTCGCGATATCGGTAATCCCTTCTTTATGATTGAATTCATCTTGAAACAGACGAACGGGCTTTTGATCGCTCAGCTTCCAGATTTGGGCCGTCTTGTCTGCGCTCGATGTCAAAACGTGTTCATTATCCGGATAAGGGTGGATTGCGGTGATCGCGTCGACATGACGCTGAAACGTGCCGCCCCCACCTATTGTCACTGCGGGCAAACGCCGCTTGATATATTCCATTTTCATGCTCGACAAATCTTCTTCCTGAAGAAGAGTCGCCAAACCAAAATAACTGGTTGGTTCGGTCGCCGCTTCCGCATTATTCGCGGACGTTTTGACTCCTTTGAGCTTTTCTTTCGCAAAGGCCAAACGATACGCTTCAAAGAGCGAAGCACTCTGGGTGGGTTCTTTCTTTTCCCCTTGGGCACTCCCTTCTTCCTTAGTTTCAGAAGACGCGCTCGTTTTGTCGGCAAGCTTGGTCCCATTAGCCGCAGCCGGTTTCGCGGCACTTTGCGAATACAAGGTGGAGCACAGTCCCCAAACGGCCAAAAAGCCAAGAAGACTCATCACGGTTCGTAGAGATGAAACATGTCTCATATATCGTTCTCCGACGCTTTTCGTACTACTCTGGTTTAAACAACAAGAAATCTGGTGTCCGACGCGTGATTTTCTTCGCCCGGACAGCGCATATTCCAACTTTCTTATTGTACCGAGCCAAGTAAGGGAAGTCAAGGTTTTTTACTCATTTTAGGCAAAAACTTCCCGAAACATCGGTAAGTTATTCGGACTGGGGTGTCTCAACGAGGCTTTTATATGCGGGTTTTTCCAAAAAAGACGGCGACACCCCCCGAAAGAGGGGTTTTCAAGTCGGCTCGTTTAGGTAATGATTAAGATTCATGAACCTGCCACCAGCGTCCAATGTAATTTGGGCAAAACATTTAATGCAAAGATTGAGTAATATGGGTATTCTTGCTATTCAGTATCAAACAGTCAAAGACGCGCCAATCCTGATCGCGACCAACCGAGAGGAGAGTCTTAGCCGCACGTTCCTGTCGCCACGCATCCAGTCGGGGCGTCCTCGTGTCGTTTGCGGAATTGATCGAAAGACCGGCGGAACCTGGGCCGGGATTAATCAGCATGGGATGTTTGTTGCTGTGCTGAACTGCCCGAAGCGTTCGGCGTCTTTTGACCCTCGATCGCGCGGGCTGCTGTGTAAGGAACTCCTTTCGTGCCGCACAGCCGATGAAGCGATTGAGCGAGCGGTGCGCGAATTGGAAACCGGTTGTTACGCGGGCGGACATTATATTTGTGTTGACCGGACGAGTGGCGGTGTGGTCTACGGGGGAAATGAAATCGACGTTCAATTTCTCAAGCCGGGATTGCATCTGCTGAGTTCCAGTAAGATGGACGATCCGGAAGATTCGCGACAGGAATTTGTCAGACGTCTTTTAACGCTTCATCGGCTTGATTCGCCTGTAGCGTTTCTGGCCGTTGCCAGTCAAACGTTTTCCCGCACGCCTGACCCGATGGGGCGTCGTGGTGTGATTATCAACGAACCGGACTACGGTACTGTCTGTTCCATGTTGGTATCACTGACGGAACGAACACAAAAATCGATTATGCAGTTTGCCAACGGAGCTCCTAACAAGCGGCCTTATGAGGATGGTTCTGCGCTGCTTCGTCAGGTTTTATCTACCGACCGATCGAGTCAAAAAAAGGCGGCGGCCAAGCCGGTCGAGAAGCCGAGCGACGACGGCGACAGCTCCGATTTAATCGATTGATCGTTCGGAAAAGGGGAGCGGGCGTTTTTCTCCTGCATTCCACAATTCGCCCGTTTTGAAATTCGCCCGTTTCGCGGAAAAAGTCAAGTCCAGTCTCCGAAAACGCGGATTCATTGACCTGTTCAGGAAGAATGAGAATCAGGTAAAAACAAGTGCCGCGTCAATAAGAAGACCGGAATAATTGTCAGGAAAATCACTCCGGCGACAAGATAGACATTGCGAACACCAACGCAGTAAATGATACCGCCGCTCAATGCGGAGCTTATCAGAATACCGGTCATGCGAATACCAGAGGCCAGTCCGAAATAGGTACCGCGTCGTTCTTCCGGAGAAATTCGGGAGAGAATCGCGAGGAAAGCCGGTTCCAATCCCCCGGCGGCCAAATAGTTCGCACAGCGAAACAGCCCATACAGAAGCAGCGAACCGGACAACCCTTGAAAAATCATGGTACCAGCGGCAAGCACGACGGCCGGTACCACAACTCTCTGCGGCGAGAAGAGGTCGCAAAGTCGGCCGACGACCATACCGGACACGATTCCTCCGATTGCCGCCAGAGCGCTGATCCAGCCGGTATGAAACGCGGTGTCCAACGGGCCATGAATTTTTTCAATCATGAGCGCGACATAAGGATCGTCGAAGCGTCGGGCAATCGCGGTCAAAACGACAAGCAAAAAAATCATCCATACGGCAAACGAGATTCCCGACCATTTCCCGCGAAAGATTCCCGCCTGTTCCGATGATGCCGGATGAAAATCATCTTGAACGAACAGGTGCGCAAGAATTCCCGCGATGAGATACATGACTCCGCAGCCCAAAAAAGCAACGGTAAAACCGAACCAGTGAACAATTAAACCGCCCGCGGCGAATCCGATTAAATTACCGCTCCAAATTGCAGAAGAGCGTGTGCCCAGGGCAAAACCGTGGTGCTCTTCCGGCGTGGTCGTCACAATCAAAGTCTGTGCGGCGGAGACCG
>JAQVID010000242.1 GCA_028695865.1 Thermoguttaceae bacterium
CGGATGCTTTTGCTCCGAAGACCGATCAAATTTCGGTTCCGTCCTATCCTTCTGTTCCCGCTCCGAACGCTCCAGCCAATCCGACGGCGCCGGGCGCAGCTCCTGCCGGCAATCCGCTCAAGAGTGGTTCAACTGGTGTGATCAAGATGACCGTTCCGGAAGACTCGATCGTTTACATCAACGGTTATCGAACAAAGATGAAGGGAACTCAGAGAAGTTTCAACGCGAACAATCTCGAAGAAGGCCAGAGTTACAGCTTTGAAGTTCGCGTTGTCGCCGCTCTTGACGGACAGCTTGTGGAAGAGGTCAAAGAAACAACTTTGGTTGGCGGAGTGGTTTCTTCGCTGGCTTTCATGCAAAATAGTGCCAAAGTCAGTACGGTTGCATTGAAATAAAATTGTTTTCCGCGTGTGTTGTTTAAGCTCGGGCGGCTTCAGGCCGCCCTTATTTTATCCCGTCCGGAATGATTATGACAAATCAATATCGTGTTTTTGTTTTCGGCGAGGTTCTTTGGGACATGCTTCCCACAGGAAAAAAACTGGGGGGCGCTCCAGCCAATTTCGCCTATCATGTCCGTTTACTTGGGGGCGACGCGGTCGTCTGCTCCAAGGTTGGACCTGACGAATTAGGGGCTGAAATCAAATCGCGATTTACCGCCGCCGGACTACCGATGAATTTTCTCCAAACGGATTCCGTCAGTCCGACAGGTACTGTTCAGGTTCATTTGAGTGCGTCCGGGCAACCTTCATACGAGATTGTCGAAAATGTCGCTTGGGATCATATTGAGACGCAAGACAGCGCGATTCATTGGATCTCCGGAGCAGACGCGGTTTATTTTGGAAGCCTGGCCCTGCGCGATAAAGCCAATCGTCATACGCTTGACCGAATTCTGGCTGCGGCCCCGGAAAAGGCGATGAAAGTTTTCGACCTGAATCTTCGGGCTCCGTTTTATTCGCAAAGCCTGATTGAGGCTATGCTGGAGCAGACAAACGTCTTCAAGTTCAACGACGACGAGCTTGTCATACTGGTGAATATGTTTCGTGACCGACTCATGCCGTTTACTCTGGATAACAATGGTTCAATATTTAAAGCGACAAGCGATGGACGTTTGACGCTTCTGCCGGAAGTCAACGACTGGTTGGTTGCGTTTTCCCAACTGGCTCATCTGGATACGATGATTCTGACATGTGGTGCCCGTGGAAGTTGCCTGTTTTCGGCTAGTGGTGAAATTTCGTGTTTGCCGGCAGGAAAAGTGGAACGAATCGCTGACACGGTGGGAGCGGGCGACGCGTTCACGGCAGTGTGCGTGCACGGATTAGTAAAACATAAACCAATATCATTGATTAGCGAAGTCGCCAATCAATATGCGGCTTACATATGCAGTCAATCGGGCGCGATGCCGGAAGTTCCGTCTTCCTTGACCGGTTTGCTTGAATAGGGCAAAAGTCCGGGAACTATTTCGCAGTCCGCCCTGTCAAACTTATGTTGTTTAGCCTAATAACCTGTTTTTACGGTCTTGCTGGAAAATTGGTTAGGATTTTTGTTTTTTTTTGTAAATCGGCAATTAACTCCCATTGATTTACAAGACATAGTTTAATACAATACGTTGTGAGAAGTGTTTCTTGGACATAAAACGCGCATTGAATTGGTTTCTTCGCATCTGAAAAACGTGTTTCATGGCAAGTTCCAATGGTGTGTGGTTTATTTTGACAGTCGATCCGGTACAAACGAGGTTTTGTGATGAAAGAACGTTCCTTTTTTTGTAGAATATTTTCGTCGGTACAGTCCGCATCAGGTCATCGTCAGGCGTGCCGTAAACTCAGATGTGAAGTGCTTGAGGATCGTCAACTGTTGTCCGCGACGGATCCGACGCGGGCTTTCGAACTTGTTGATCCTGTCGTTTATAGTACAGACTCCAAGATTCCTGATTCCATTGTTTGTATGACACGCGCAGATATTACGACCTCTTCGGTGGACGACTTGATTGTTGTCGATCAAGCGACGAAGTCGATACAGATTTTGCAGTATAATACGACCAAGGAAGTTTTTGACACGGTCTATAAAACAGTCTCTTTGTCTGATGATCTTGATCCGAATAATATGTCGTTTGCGTTTACCAATGTTAATAATGACGGATATACGGATTTTGTCATTGCCAAAATTCGAACGAATGCGACGAAATTTGATTTGATCGTATATCAAGGCGGGGCAAATGGTTCTTTTACTCGCAAAACCCCATATTCTTCAGGTTATACGGTTCCTTTTGTTGAAAGTAACTCCAATTATCTGTTGGGGGAAGTGCGGATTCAGGCTTTTAACACAAGCGATATTGTTGTCCAGTTTGATGTTACGTCCAAGAGTCAGAGTTACCCCGCTATCGACAATTTGACTTATATCTACACGGGCCAAACTAATTCTCAGTTTTCGACCACCCCAACGACGGTCTCTTCCATGATGACCGATGTGGGAAAGACAGACCCAAGTGGTCAACAAGCTTACGTTTTGGTTGGCACGGCCAAAGCTTCGAATTTTGGATTGGGGACCGGTGACTTCATCGTTTATTGTGATTCCCACACTGATTCATCGAACACGACCTTGGGTTTTACGAAGCTCAATGGAAGTTCCTGGGACGTTTATAAGTATAGTTTAGGGTATGGCAGTCCCGTGGATTTTGTACGTTCGGCAGGCGATAATCGGCTGGTTGCCAGCGCTCAAAATGAGGAGAATCTTAATGTCCTGATGGTATTGCAGTCGCTTGCAGCTGATACCAATAAGGTGGTAACAGCGACACGGTCCGATGTTCTTGTTGGTAATTTTGAACTTGGCTACGCCGTCGTCGCGGCAGGAGCTTATTCCGGTACCGGTAAGTATGATGTGGTTGCCGCCAATGGCGCCGACAGTCGATTTTTCAAGCAAAGCGGTACAACGGAAATCTCTTATACCATGTATTCGTTTGATATTTCGTCTCCGGCATATCATTCATCGGTGCTAACGGACCTCAATAGCGATGGCCTTGACGATTTGCTCATGGTAGGGGACAGGTACGTTTGGTATCTGCTTGCCGATTCAAACACGGAGAGCGGATTTGAATCTAAACCGCATTATATCGACTTGGCACAGTATGAAACAGTCTCTTTTACGAAGGCTGTTTTTGGCGATTTTAACGGGGATGGTAAACTTGATTTTGCGGTCCTTGGAACGTCGTCCACAACAAATTTGTGGATATATACACAGTATACCGATGAAGCAGATAACATTTCGTTTAAACGAATAGGTACAATTGTGTCCCCGACCGAAGGAGAAGGAGTCGATAAAAAAGTTCTTTTTGACTTTGTCCTGGATGTAGCGCCCGGTAATTTCTCGAACACGAAAGGAGACGATTGCGATGACTTGGCTCTACTGGTCATGCAGTCAGCGGGAAGTGGCCAATATGTGCAATACGTTTGTGTCTATGAGTGTGCCGCGGGCGTCAATCCGTTCTACGTTGGTCGTTACGCTTCTTCTTTTACCGGAGCAACCGCGATTTACTCCGCAAATCTTTTTGTTCAAGACACCGATTTCGACGAAATCATTCTGGCCCGCGTTGATTCCGCCAAGACTCGCGCCGAAATTTATACGATGAACAACAGCGCAACGGCATATACCCAAAAAATTGAGCAAAACTCGTATATTGAGGTTGCCAGTGGCGCTTCGGGCGACACGATTTATATTGACTGTGACGATATTGATGGCGACGCTCGCGTTGATATTGCCTGGTTGTACAGGCCGAGTTCCGGTTCGGGCTATTCTTTAGGGTATTCGTTGCAAACCACCAGTGGAACATTCGTAAGCACACCGACTGCGACTTACACCATTTCAGGAACAGCCAACCAATATACCGGTCTTGTTCTTGATTATGTTGACGACGATGTTTATCTTGATCTGGTAACTACGGTTTCAGGTTCTGCCGGAACAGGAGTTTATGTCGTTTGGGGCCAGCAGGGAGACACTGCGAACAAGTTCAAATGGGCGAGTCCGTATACTTCTCCCCTGACCAGTACGATCAATGCCGGTTATGGAATGTCCGCGATTTCTTTTGGGCACATGACGAATTACCATTCCGGTGGTAATTTCACCAAATCGTCCAACGATGTGGCCATTGCGTACGGCAATACGATCGCGATCTGGAGTAATCAGGCCAAATCAAGCGGCAGTTCCGGTACGGCTTACGTACTGTGTCAAAACGCTACCCAGTCTGAAGCGGCGAATCTCACCGCGGCCTATAATACAGCCCGCCTTTGGATTGATGAATTCAGTTGGTTCTCGCTTGACATTTGGGCAAGCAGCGATGGCGCGGGCGATATAAACAATTTCAGTACCGCTCTTGATTTCGATTCGAACGTTTTTGTGATAAGCAGCGTTTCGACCAGTACTACGTATGCCCAAAATATAACTTTCAGTACCACCGATAAATCAGGGACGTTCAAAACGATCACTGTTACTGGAAATGTTACGTCCGGACACGGGAGCGATGAGACAATTCTCCTTGCCCGAATTTATTTCAGACCGGCATCCACGGAGGGAGCAGGTGTCCCGCTGGACAGTAACGGTATTTTCAATACGGCCAAGCAAATTTTGGGTACCGACACGCTTTCCGTCTCGTCCGACCAAATCACGTTTAATGAAGGTATGCCTGTTGCCCAAATTGGAGAGACTTATCACAATGAGTCTTCCTCTTGGGATAAAACACTTGACTCTATTGAAGATTTGTATCTCTTCCCGGTCGTCTTCGATATCAATGACGATGGTATCATCCAATCAACTGATTATTCCAGAATAGGTCAATGCTTTGGGGGTAATATAGATGATGAGAGCAACCCGAACTTTATCGGATCCAATAAAGTTAACAAATTATATGATATTGACAATTCCCGTACAATTCAAACTTCTGACTATTCAACTTTTACAAGCACTTTTATGCTTGGCAGATCAAGCAACATTAATAGTGTATATGAACGTGCCGGTATCTCTCCGATGCAATTATATGCTTGGGCCCATCCCGCGGTTACCGCGGTGGTCAGTGGAGCCGTTGCGGACGATGCCTTGCTTGCCGTCGCACATGAAATTGTCGAAGAAATCGTGGAGCCTGTGGATGTTCCGCAAACGACTTCTTCGAGCAATCCTTATGATCGTGTCCTTGTTGAACTTTCCAACGTGAGCTTGTCGGCCATGCCCGATGACGAAGCTGATGGAGTGGACGATTTGACGCAGACTGCTGCAAGCGGAAATGCTCAACCAGTGTCCCCGACAGCCGAAAATGACGCCGATAAAAACGAAATGAATGTTCTCGTGGGAGAAGGTCATTCCGGTTCGGTCAAGCAAGGAATTAGTCTTTCGCTGGAAACGGAGCTTGAAACGGAACTTGTATGAGTTCGTGATAAGATGTATGCGTGATAAGTTGCTGAACGAAGCGGTTTGTTTCGTTCAATGATCAAATGAACTGGCGGCTTGGGACGATGTCCTGAGCCGTTTTTTATTTTCCACTCCGCAAAAGGAACCAGAGAAAGAACGGACCGCCCATAAGACTGGTTAGAATTCCGACCGGTAAAATGGTCGGGTAGAGAAGTATTCGAGCGGCGGTAAAGCAAACGCCCAGAAAGACACTCCCCAGCAGGAAAACGGCGGGAACCAAAACGCGATGATCGCTTCCGACCATAAGTCTGCATAAATGTGGTACAATCAATCCGACAAACGCAACGGGACCGCAAACGGCGACAATACATCCCACCACCGCGGAAGCG
>JAQVID010000243.1 GCA_028695865.1 Thermoguttaceae bacterium
TATAGGGCCAGGTCCAAAACGCGGTCTGCCCGTTCGGCCAGTTGCAAATCGGGTGTCGCCAAAAGCAGAATGACCCCTTCACTCCGGGCAAGTTCGAACAAGATTTCGGCAACCCGATCGGACTGAACACGGTCAAGATTCCCGGTTGGTTCGTCTGCCAAAACGAGCTGCGGTTTTCGCATCAGTGCGCGAATACAGGCCACTCGCTGCCGCTGACCTCCGGACAAAGCACCCGGAAAAAAATCGGCACGGTCGCCCAAACCAACCTGTTCGAGTAAAAACTCTGCCCGTTGCCTGTCCTCAGAGGTTTCACTCCGGTCCACCAAAACGGGAAGCAGGACGTTTTCCATCGCCGTCAGATGAGGCAAAAGACAGTGGTCCTGAAAAATGAAACCGGTTTTATCACGACGAAACGAAGTTCGCTCCGCAGGGGACAATGTTGTTATGTCGGTATTGCCCAGCAGAACAGAACCTTCGGTCGGAACGTCTAAAGCTCCCAGAATGGAAAGGAGAGTGCTCTTGCCTGACCCGCTTGGACCGACAATAGCCATCGACGAAGAAGCAGGTACAGTAAAAAAACAATGACGAAAGACCACCAAAGGCCCATCGGCACTTGGAAATTCTTTCGTCAAATTTTCTGCGACCAAATTGATCATCGATATTCCGCCAGGAACAAGTCAAAAAAGCTCTCGGGAAAACTTTCTACTTTTTCAATTGAGCTTTTTTGGCAGCCTTTTTCTTTTGGGTAACCCGCTCGGCCATTTCATCTTCAATTTGCTTGCGCTCTTCAGAGTTCAATAACGACTCGGCTCGCTTGAGTGAGTGCGAGAAGAAGAATATAGTTGCGCCAATGAAGAAAATAAACATTGCCCAACTCATCACCCAAATCGGTTCCGGTTTTTCTTCCTCAGCGGCCTGAATGATCGTTCCGGAAAACCAGAAAACGACAAAGTAAAACGCCGGGATCAATCCACTCCACAACCGTTTTGGCGCTGCTTGCATCGCCCAATACCTTCCTGCCAACATCTGATATAATCGTAAAACCACAGACAACACACTACAGTCACCCTTCTTAAGGCTTCCCGCAAAGTATTCCCAAGTAAATTCCTGCGTCTGTCTTCATAATATTATATTATAAAGACATGGATCAAGCGGCCCAAAACGGCCACAGCAGACCGGGATACGTTCCCAACAGGAAATGATCAGTCTTTTCGATGACGAATCTTCGAACGCATTCGTCGTTTTTTTCGTCCGAGTTTTCGTCGCCCTTTACCTGTTTTTTTCGTTCCCACAGCTTCGTCTCCGCCTGATGATTCTATTGATGGTTTATGGTCGATTTCGGAAAATTCCGAAAGTGAACGCTTGACGGAATCCCGACAAGCCCTAGATTAAAAAGTATACCTTTTCCCAACTGTTTTGAAAAGGGGGTAAGACCCGCGATTTTCTTTAGATTCAATATAAAAGATAAATAAAAGGGTAACACATATCGCACAAGATACACTAAGTATAATTATGTGCACGGAAGGATTGTTGTGTGATTCGGTTTTGCGACTCTTGATACTTATCTGAAAATACATTCATGGAACCGTGCCCATATTCCTGCATACACATATTTATACACACTCATATTTATATACACCATTGATCTGTCTGGCCATTGCAACCCGACAAAAAACTGATAAAATTCACAAAGTTTTACCTTGAACACGGAACCTTTCGGCGCAAGTTCGGTTTCACTCAAAAACAAGTGTGATGATCGAGCTTCAAGCCTGTCTGACCCCCATTTTACCACGCAACTGCTTTTTCGTTTCACCTTTCCTGTTTACCGTTCCGTTTTTCCCCCACCGTTCTTTGTATTTTACCAATAGGAGCCTCACCTTGACCGCAACTGCAAGTAGACGAAGCGAGTTTATACGGGCATTTTTTGTCGCCCTGCTGCCCACCGGATTATTCTGGCTGCTTTGTGGTACGATTTATCTCACCAATATTCTGGAATGCTCCGAAGGCAATCTGTTCTTGACCGTATCGTTTCTTGCCGCTCCACTGGGATGGTTCGTTATTCTACTGGGTTTTCAACTGGCCTTTCTCGGCCGTAAACCATTTGCTCTGATAAACGCTCTGTCTCTCTTTTTCGGTATGTATCTGTGGATTCAAGCCAATTTGTTTAATTGGGGGTTCGGCTGTTTCGACGGCACTCCTTTTCGTATTAAAGATTTTTCCCTGTTCATTATTATTGAAGAAGTTGCGCAAGCGGCACTCCTTTACACCGTCATTGTCAAAAGAGCGTGGTTTTCTAAAAAGTCACCCATGATTTGCTCCTTCATTCTTTTTATGCAATTCACCGCGTTTGCTTCCGCGACATTATACGCCTACCGGAATCAAGAGGTCGCGTTCCACAAGGCCGAAGCAAGCTGGATGAAATACGATGTGAAGCATGATACTCTTTTTGAGTTTTCATCGAACAGAAATATTATTCTTTTGGTCATCGATTCCTTTCCAGGTTACGCTGCCGGACGTTTGTTTACCGAATACCCGGAACTGAAAGCGACGTTTGCCGATTTCACCTATTTCCCAAATTGCATGTCTTTTTCTGGTGGAACAACGCGAAATGTTCCTGCCATACTGACCGGGCAGGTCTATCTTGGTGAAGCAGGAACCACGGCCGATTTTTTCGCCAGCGGCGAATACAAAAGTTTTTTGAAAGAAGCTTATACAGGTTCCACTTCCGTCCCGAAGCGACTCAAGGAAGCCGGTTATCGCGTCGAACTCTATCCGGAAGTGCGAGGCGTTATTCATTGGGACAAGACGATGGCCGACAATATTGAGGAGGTCCAACCGCGCCCGTTTTTAGCCTTTCGCAATGGACGCGATCCGGACAGCTCCTGTTTTGAGTCAATTGTCAACGCTTCCATGTTTCGCCTTTGTCCGACCCTGCTGAAAAAATATTCCAAAGCCGTATCACGAGTATGCGCATGGAATATCGAAAAAACATTTTGTCCTCAACCTCCGGCGACCGTGCCGTCTTTGTTCGTTGGCCGCGACGTCGAAGACCCGGACGCGTTCTTTTTGTCCCGCCTGAATGAGATTGCATCCGTTAAAACATTTACTCCTGTCGCAAGTAACGACAATTCCTTTACCAGTTCACAGGAAGAAACAGCGACACCGCAAAAAGCGAGTACGTTACGACGCAAGACGCCGGGCTGTTTCAAATATATTCACCTCTATGGAACCCATGTTCCCCATGTACGCAAGGCTCTGGCTGCCGGCGATATGGTGTACGACGCGGCCAATCCGAACGCGTCGTCTGAATTCACCCTGGAATGGGGATATCTTCGCTGGATCGCAACATTTTTGGATACACTCAAAAAACAGAATTTGTACAACGACGCGACGATCATTATAATGGGCGATCATCCGCAGCACTATTCGCTTACAACTTCAATTGTACCTGCCTATAATACTTTTCGACACGAACCGCATATTTACAATCAGCCCATGCTCCTCGTCAAAAGAGCGAAAGAAACATCGACGAAAATGAAAACATCCTCCGCCGATGTTCGAACGCAGGACATAGCGGGCACGGTACTTGCGGCCGCACGAATTACGGACTCCGGCCTTCCTTCCGTTTTTGCGCTCGATGAAGAAACCAAAGAAAAGAGAAAGATTCAAAAGCTCAAGCTGGCCCGCTCGTTCGGCTCTTTTTTAATACGATCATTGGGCCGGACACCGCTGGGCAAAGTACAAGCTCAATCGCTTAACATACAATCCAGTCGGCCGGGTCATTGCTTTTTTACCTTTCAGTTTCCAGACGTTACACAACTGGTGTTTTTTGGCGACGAGGATAAGACCACGAAAAAAGCGGTACTTTTACGGCCAACTTCGCCGTCACGCACCGACTGTTACATGACGCCTCTCTTTACCGGTGATATTCTGTTTTCCAAGGGCGGACGAGACGATAATTATCAATTCGTTTCAACGCGCATCAGTCACGATGTCTGGTGTCAGCATATTGTTCCCTCCTTCGATCAGGTACCTGATGGTCATTATACATTGAATCTTCTGGAATCATTGAATCAGAAAGAGCAATACCGCGAAACGAAGTACAATTGTATCATTCATATCATCGATGGAAAACCAACAATAGAAATACGCAAAAGTGAAAACAGGTAATACGCGGTCAATCTTAAATACAGTCGCGGCAAGCCCCGAAAGCACCTTGGAAGGTGCTCGGCAGGGCTTACCATTCTCGCGACGGGCCTGACTCGATAACCGTTCTATTTTGCCGGCGGAATGTCGATTACGATTGTTTTGAACTCATCGGAATTACCTTTCAGTTCCGGTGCGTACATACCGGCTATGCGGGCAGGCAAAGCTGAAAAGCGTCCCGGCTGCTCGGCTCGCAATCGATAACTTACCGAATGCCTGCCTTGCGCAAGACGGTGTACAAAGAAGCAGACCCGTTCAGCCCGGAATTCAGCGTATGCGCCAAGTTCGTTGCCGTTGTATCCGCTTCGTGGATCAACCGGTTCAAAACCCGCCGCTTTCATATCCTCAATCAAAAGCGATTCATAATCGTTTTTGCTTTCGATGATCAATTCGACTTCAATCAGTTTGCCCGATTCAACCTGGGTTAAATCGGCAAGCGGCGTTCGGATATACTTTTTAACACGCTGCGAAACAACTTGGCCATGACCACCAGCGACATTTTCATGGGCACTCCTGTCTTCTTCCAGCAAGTAATATCGCCGCTCAATTTTGACTTCCATACCTGCTTTGCCAATACGGTCTTCTGTGGTGAAATATTGCAGATAGGCATTGCAATACAGCGGATTTGAGCCCGTCTGCGAAAATTCAACCCTGTGCGTACCATGGCCAACGTCCGGACCAGTTACGATGATCGTATTGTCGAACGAGAACAGATTCTTCGAATCAACATTGACCTTGCGAAGAGTTTTTCCGTCGAGTTTGATTTCAATGGAAGTCTTCGGGGTCAATTCCGAGGTCTGCTTCATGTATTCGCAAAACGCCTCAAGACAATAAGCCGTGTCTCGCGTTGAATTCCAATAAGTCGCGTTTTTACGGTTATTCAAAAGATATTTGACCAGCCGCGGGGCAATATCGTCATTGGGACGGCGACGCACCAACAGTTTGAGATATTCAGCTTGTGTTTCATACGGGCTGCCATACCACGACCACCAGCAGTAACCTTTCCGACCTCCCAAATCAAGCCAGGCCGTTTGGTTCTCGTCGTCCTGTTTCAGAAACTGTGAAAGCATTCGAATGCAAAGATCAACCCGCTGACTGTCGGCCGAATCTTTCTGCGAGGTCAATGCCACGCCATAATGAGCCAGGACCAAAAACGACAACTGCGCGTGAACTTTCCAAATCTCTTCTTTCATAAAATCGTAATAGGAAAAAGCTTGATCTTTGTCCGTTTTGGTAAGACGGGTTCGTGAAGACGAACTTTTCTTCAGAACCGTTCCCGCGTTTGATTCAACCAAAACAGACCAGACAAACGCGTCTGTGTCATCAGATTGAGACTTCCATTGACCGGGATTTTCCCTCTTCTTTTCATCAGACCATTCCCGACCGTTGATAATCTTTTCCGCCTGACGCTGCTGATACGTTTCCAGCCAACGAAGTCCCCTGGTCAAAACATCGCGATTAACATCAACACCCGCTTCCGCTGCTCGATGCAAACCGTGAACAACAAGCCCTGTCAGATACGCGTCAGAACGCTCTCCATAACCACTGAACCAACCCTA
>JAQVID010000244.1 GCA_028695865.1 Thermoguttaceae bacterium
TCTTTGCCAAAGTGATCCATTCCTTGTTTCATGCGATCAGGTTAAAAGGCTGTCATTTTTCGAAAAGCTTGCAATCGAGACTCCACCGCCTGCGTGTCGATTTCCTGAAATCGCTCCAGAGAAAAACCTTCGACACAAAAACTTGCGATGATCGTACCACAAACAAGCGCTTTTTTAATATTTTCGGGTGTAACCGATCCGGCGGCGGCAAGACAGCCCATGAAGCCACCGGCAAACGAATCGCCTGCGCCCGTCGGATCAACAACATTGTCCGTCGGGAAAGCAGGAATCAGATAAATGTCGTCTTGGGACACGTACACAGCGCCATGTTCCCCTTTTTTAACGATAACAAATTTAGGGCCCATTTCGAGCACTTTACGAGCCGCCGGGTAAAATTGGTCGTTACCGGTCAGCAGTTGCGCCTCACTGTCATTGATAATAAGTCCGTCAATTTGGGTGAGTAACTGCATGAGTCGGTCGTGATCGTTAGCGATGTAATAGTCCATGGTATCAGCGACGACCAATTTCGGGCGACTGAACTGACGAACGTATTCCAGATGAATGCCGGGTCCACCGTTGGCCAGAAACAGAAACGGAATGTCTTTTGACGAATCTTTGACGATGGGATGATATTCTTGTCCCATGACATTCAATTGAATTTCCCGCGTTTCCCGATTATTCATATTGTTAAAATAACGCCCCGACCAATACAGGGTTTTGGCCCCGGAACGAATTTCCAGTCCATCCAAATTAACATGTTTGGAAAGAAGGAAATTGCTTTCACGATCCTGCCAATCTTCGCCGACGACCGACGTAAGAAAGACATCGGTAAAAAACGATGCCGCGACGGCCGAATAAAAGCCGCTTCCCCCGGGTACTCGTTCCCGGCGGTCTACAGGTGTTTCAATCGTATCATAAGCCGCGGAACCGATAATCGCCAGTGACATGAAAAATTCTTCCTTCAATGCTCTATTATTGTTTACTTTTTGCTCTCGATGACACACAAACAACCGTAAAAAACCGGGGAATACTCAGGAAAAAACGCAACTCGCCCTTTGAACCTCACCCGACTTTCAGATAACTGATTCTATAATAATATATATGTCCAATAAAACGAGTCGCACGATCGCAACTGGACGACTCGCCAGTACGGACGGCATATTATACCGAATCACCGTATCCTTTTCCTCATTCATATGCTCTTTACCGCGCGCTCCGCACAACAACCAAAAGAAAAGGTTGGAAAACCTCTCTTCACGTGTAAAACGATTCGGCTTGACAGGCACCCTCGTATCACAGGTTAAACTGCAATGGACACTTGCTCAAAGCAAGCAGGCGCATCATCGAACGGTCAAGATTCGATCATCGCACCGAATCCGCCGCAGGCCTACCGGACCGGTCGAAAAGGCCCTTGCGATAAAAAACACATTAAACTTAGTATATTATAAGCTGCGGGAACAGGTTTTGCAACACCAAAACGGGAAATAAATACTTTTTTCGGGATTATTATCCAAATAACGATCTAAACATGTACTTACACAGAATAACGGAGTCAATATCACTATGAACGACAAAATTCTTGCGGTAGTCCTCGCAGGAGGGAAGGGAGAGAGATTGGGACCTTTAACGCGTGACCGGGCCAAACCGGCGGTACCATTTGGCGGCGCCTATCGTATCGTCGATTTTACACTGTCAAATTGCCTCAACAGCATGATTCGGCATATTCTTTTGTTGACACAATACAAGGCGTTCAGTCTGTCGCGTCATGTCTCGCTTGGCTGGTCGCGATTTTTCTGCCGCGAACGGGGAGAATTTCTTGACGTATTACCTCCGCAACAGCGAATTGACGACAGTTGGTACCGCGGGACCGCCGATGCCGTATACCAGAACATATACACAATCGAACGCGAAAAACCAACGCACGTCGTCGTTTTGGCGGGTGACCACATTTACAAGATGGACTACCGGCGACTTCTGGATTTTCATCGGAATCATCAGGCAGAATTGACGGTCTCGGCGCTTCCGCTCCCTGTCGAAACGGCACAAAAACGTTTTGGCGTCATGGAAACGGCGTCAGACCACCGGATTATCGGCTTTGAAGAAAAACCGGAACACCCAAAAGAGATACCGGATCGGCCCGGCTGGTGCCTTGGCTCCATGGGAATCTACGTGTTCAGTGCTGATTTTCTTTTTGAGGAGTTGTGTCAGGACGCGACCGATTTTCACAGTCGTCATGACTTTGGTATGGATGTCATTCCGCGAGTGATTCAGTCGAAGCGGGTATTTGCCTATCCTTTTTCGCGAGACGAACTTGGCGACAGTCCAGGAATCCCTTATTGGAAAGATGTTGGAACCATTGACGCTTATTACGAAACAAACATGGATTTGATTCGTGTTGAGCCCGAACTGAATATTTACGATAAGGATTGGCCAATCTATACCCATCAGCCGCACGATCCGCCGCCGAAGTTTGTCTTTTCGGAAGAGAACCGCAAAGGAACAGCGTTAGAAAGCATGGTGTGCGGCGGTTCCATCGTTTCCGGCGGAATGATTCGGCACTCGATACTCGGTCATCGCGTTCGGGTAAACAGTTTCGCGTCCGTCGAAGATTCGATTCTGTTTTCGGACGTAAACGTAGGACGCAATGCCCAAATACACAGGGCCATTGTCGAAAAAGGAGTATCCATTCCCAACGATAGCCGAATCGGTTTCGACCGTGAAGCCGATGAGGCACACGGATACTTCGTTACCGATTGCGGTCTGACGATTGTCACAGAGTAAGATGTAAAAATCGTTTTGAATTGTTCTTTCCATGTGTTTCGGACGGTCCCGCGTCACTCCCCGTTTGTCTGACACGAACGGGGAATGTTCAATTCGCAATGGGAAAAGCAAAGCAATCGGGTTATTTGGCAATCAGAGCCGAACGCTCGGCCAAGGTCTTCATGCAGCGACGAAAATCCTCTGACGTACGAGTTGCTTTGGGGGCCATGTCGGCCAGTTTCTTGGTATACAACGTATCATAAACCTTGTTTTGACGTTCAAGGAAATCCTTGGGACGCAGCCACTGACTCTTGTCTTTCTTGTCAAGTCGTTCATTCACCAGAGAGACAAACACCTGAATCGTCGGGATGTAATAATTGTCGAAGAATTCGTAAACATACGAACGGCAATACCCATTAGCCGCGTTGCCAAGCAATGTCTTTTCGAAATTCGAATTGACCGGCGCAATCGTTTTGAGCCGTTCAAGCGAGGCGTAAAGCGAATAATCGTCGTGAAGCGCAAGTAAATCACGGAACGCTTCTGCCATTGGGATAACCGAATTGACCAGTTTGCGAAGTTCAGCGTCGGAAACACGACCGGCAATCCATTCGTTTACCGCATCGTACAAACGAACATAAGCCCACGACATAACATGATTGGCCGTTGTTCGGGCAACGTCAATCGCGTCGCGTCGAAGGAACATATCCTTCTCGTCATAAGGAAGTTCGGCAAGCATTTTGAAAACCTCCGGGGCACGAGCAATCACAGGCTGATAACGTTCGCGAACAGGGACCCAAAAGTTGGGATTCTTCGTCGTCTTGTCCCAAATCCTGTGAGACAAAACGAATTGGAAGAAAAATCGCTCGCCATAGTGGTGCCAGTTCCCGACATAAGAAATCGGAAGGAATTCGGACCAGATTTTTTGCATTGCGTCTGCATTGGCGTTGTAACGAACTTTGCAGAATTTTTCAAGCAATCCTTCAGTGGAAACCTGTTTCGGGTCCCAGGCGTTGGCAGGAAAATAGTCGAGCATGAAAATGTCGGCGTGCGAGCATTCCGGCCAGAAAATATAACCTTTGCAATAGGGGTCCGGTTCCGCGACACTGATTCGTTTTTCGATTAGCGGGTAGTCGCCCCGAATATCGGTCGAAGACTCGAACGCTTCGAAAATACCAAAGATATAGGGGAACTTGCCGACGACACCCCAGTTTGTGAAGTTGCGATCCGAATCACCATCGCTGGTATAGTCGAGAATAATCGTATTTTTGGGGTCCAGTTCTTTAATAAGCAAAGGCATTTCGTCGTTTGACCACGAGTGGTAAAAATCCCAACCGGCAAGCAGTACCGGCGCGGTCGGATACTTTTCGTGAACTTTATTGAGCAGACGTCGATAGGAGTAGAGCTTCATTTCGAGATTGTCCGCGCGGTCACGATAACAGCGGCGTTCGGCAATTCCAATCGTGTGGAACAGTTCGGGCCTGCCGTATTCACGAACGTGAGTTTCGGTCAATTTGAAATAAAGGTCGAGATACTTGTCTTCGCGAATATCCCAAACGAGACCAGTCTCTTCGCCGTATCCACTTGTGTACTGCGGAACAAACGTCGGTTTGATTTTTTTCAGGAATGAAACGGGAGTTCGGGCATACCAATGCGACATGGTTCCGAAATCTTCCGGGTGCATCAGATCACGATCGAACGCGTAAGACAGGATGTGCTTGCGCAATTCCCCCCGATATTGGAGCGACCAGAACAAATTGCGATCATCATAAGACCGTTCAATTGCCTCCGGCAGCGGCTTCTCCGGATCAGGATAAGAAACAATATCCGGGAACGCTTTTTGGAAAATATCATCGTGACCAATACGAAGCATGAACATGTTCAAACGTTTTTTGCAAATCCAGTCGATTTCGCGTTCCCAATCTTTGGGTCCCCAATGCTCGGCCTGGAATCGGGTGAGACCACGGTGGGCAAAGTATCTCAAGCCACGATACTCAAATCGCGGCGATTCCGTAATATCCAGTCCGGTAATATCAATTGTGTCTTTTTTCGGAACGACATCACCATCCCAAAACCAAACGCAACCTGCCCGCAGTTCCAGAAAATGATACACGGCGTAAAGAGTTGCGCGACCACGACCACCGACCAAAAAGAGAAAGTTTCGCGTTCCATTTTGACCATCCCGGGCACTCAACAGGCGATAATCGTCGGCAACGGTACGAAGTTGAAAACTCCCAATCCATTTGTTCTCAATCGCTTTTCGTGAGAAGCGGTTCACGGCATCCGAGCCAATGACGATCAAGTCGCCCTTGCCAGGGTCTTCGGTAACGATGGGAAGTTTCTTCCCCGTTGCCTGTTCGTAATATTTCTGCAGCTCGGCGGCCGCAATGTCGTACACTCGAAGCGCGTTTGCCGGCTTGAGAATGGACGTTTCCACCGCGGAAACATTCCCGACGCCCGGTACAAACATCGCGATCAAACAGAATAACAATAAATACAATCTTGCTTTCATGTTGGGTTCCTTATTGGGATGTTAAAGTTTGCAATCAATACTATGTGACCCAAGGACTCTCCTGTACGGCCGATATTTCAAATTTCGGCGATTCACTCCCCGTTTACGTTTGGTAAAGGCACGGGTACGTTGAGCCCAAAGGCAAAAACTCATTACCGCCATTTCTGACGGAATTCATTTGGGGTACAATGCTCTGACATGTTAAATGCATGGAGCATGGAGCGGTAGTTCACAAAACCGGACAGAATGCTGATTACCGCAACAGGTTCATCCGTCGATATGAGGAGCTGTTTGGCTCGTTCAAATCGCTGATGAATAATGTCGTCCATGATCGTTCGCCCGGTTGCCGCAAGGAATCGATTTTCCAACGTTCGACGTGAAACATCAACATGCTTCACAACGTCGATGACCGCGATGGGACGAAAATAATTACGACGAATGAATCGCAGTGCCTGTGTGACCAAGCGATCATTCTGAACGATGTAATC
>JAQVID010000245.1 GCA_028695865.1 Thermoguttaceae bacterium
ACCGTTGAGTTCAAAATGGAAAATTGCGTTCTTTCTTATCAGAAGGAATGCAGTATTTGTGCTCGTGAATGCCAATTCGAGGCCATTGAATTTGTTTGGAACGAAGAAGCTTACGCCAATATTCCAAAAGTCGACGAAGACAAATGCACAGGCTGCGGGCGATGTATTGTCTTTTGTCCGGGAATTGACGCTTTCCTGGAGCCGGACAAAAAATTCACCCCTCAAACAGCAAAAATCAAAGGATTGACCATGAAGCTGGATGATAAACCGGCAAATGCAGATTCCAAAGGCGCTTTGCAGAAGTCGGAAAAAAGCAAATGAGTGAACGCGTTGTCAGTGCTTTTGGCCTTGTTTTCATGTTGTTCATTGCGTGGCTTCTTTCGGAAAACCGGCGAAACCTCGATTGGCGACTGATTATCACTGGAATTTTATTGCAAATCGTTATGGCGGTCTTTCTGCTTACAACGGTGGTGGGGCAAACGATTTTCGCGGCCGCGAACAGTTTTTTTACAACGCTCATATCCTTTGCCAACGAAGGGGCTTGTTTTGTTTTCGGAAAAGAACTTGTTCACTCGACACTTGCTTTCAGTATACTCCCAACGATTATTTTCGTTGCAACCCTATCGGCAATCTTATTTCATTTGGGTATTCTCCAGTGGATAATTGGTATTATGGGCTGGATCATGGCCAAGGTCATGAACATTTCCGGCGTCGAAGCGCTTACGGCTTCCGGAAACGTTTACCTTGGCATGACCGAATCGCCGCTTTTGGTTCGACCTTATTTGGCGCACGCAACGCGAAGTGAACTCTTTACGATCATGACCGCAGGTATGGCGACTATCGCCGGTGGTGTCATGGCCGCATATGTCAAAATGGGAGCAAACGCCGGGCACCTGCTCACCACGTCGCTCATGTCGGCCCCGGCCGCGATAGTCGTCGCCAAGATCATGGTACCGGAGACGCAAATTTCGGCGACCAAAGGTATGATCTCATGTCATCCTGAAAGAGAATCGATCAATATTTTCGACGCCGCCTGCACTGGAGCAACCGATGGTCTCAAATTGGCTCTCAATGTGGGAACCATGCTTCTGGCAGCCGTCAGTTTAATTTATATGCTCAACTGGTTCCTTTCCGTTTTCGGACCGGTCGCCGGAGAGCCGCTCACACTCCAACGCATGCTTGGTTGGGGGTGCGCGCCCCTGGCTCTGGTGATGGGGGTGCCTGCTTGTGATATATTCAAAGTTGGGGTTCTGCTCGGTGAAAAGACCATTTTCAACGAATTCATTGCTTACGTCGATTTGACCGCAATGAATGCCCGGGGCGAACTTGCTCCCCGATCGTTCATTCTGGCTCAATATGCCCTGTGCAGTTTTGCTAATCTTGGCTCCATCGCCATTCTTGTCGGCGGCATCAGTCAACTTGTTCCCGAGCGACGCAAAGATTTTGCTCAGCTTGCGTTTCGCTCGCTCATTGCCGGAACCCTCGCCGGATTTTGTACCGCCTGTATCGCCGGCGTTCTTATTGAGTAAAATTCGTTATGCGATATGGAGTGCGGAATTTTTAAACAATCACAATGCAATTTCGGCGATCGCATAACAGGGGTACAGCCTGACGGCGCAAGCCCCTGCCTGCCATACGGAAACCGCTTGCGCGGTTGGGAATTTTGGGGGAATCGCATTGCTCCGGAACGCCGGTACAGCTGGTGTGTTTCAACACAAACGGATTGCGACTCTTACCGCTTCGATCATGGAACTTGTTTGAGCAGTTCCTTGCCAAGCCCGATCGAACGCGGTTCCATGAGCGACACTGGTCCGAATGATCGGGAGGCCGAGTGTAATATTGACAGCTTTGTGCATACCGAGTAACTTAACGGCAATGTGTCCTTGATCGTGAATCATTGCGACAATACCATCATACTTACCGTTTTTGGCGTCGACCATTAGCGTATCGGACGGGAAGGGACCTTCGACCAAAAGTCCTTGTCGGCGGGCTTCTTCCACGGCCGGACGAATGATATCAATTTCTTCCGTACCGAACAGACCTTCTTCTCCGTTATGACAGTTAAGAGCACAGACCCCGATTCGAGGCTGGCTTTCTTTGATCTTGAGCATGAAATCACGAATCAGATTGCATTTTTCCAAGACCGATTCGCGTGTTATTTGCCCAAATACGTTTTTCATGGCCGTATGGAGCGTAACATGTACGACGGCCAGACCGGTCGGCGAGGCGACATTTTCCTGATGCCCCAGATAAAGCATCATGGCGTAATCAGAAACACCGCAGCGATCCGCCAAAATCTCGGTGTGACCCGGATAATGATGTCCCGCCATATTGAGCGATTTCTTGTTCAAGGGAGCGGTAACAATAGCGTCAACGCGGTGAGCCAACGCCATATCAATGGCCCGATTCAAACAGGCAAACGCCGCCTGACCTGCCCGGGCATCAATCTGCCCGTCCGCAATATCAAGAACATCATGATCGCAACAATTAAGGCACGGAATTCGATCTGGGCCAAAATGATCGGTATAATCGTTACAAATCTCATCAAGTGAGGCGTCAATCGGAATAATTTCCGCCTTGATCTTGCGTAATTCAGCGGCGCGGCGTATAATGTCGGGCTGACCGAAAACGACCGGCCGGCACGGAGTGATTCCCTGTGTGTTCCCGGGAAAAAAGGATGGCCACGCACCGGCAATGATTTCCGGACCGACTCCGGCCGGATCGCCCATGGTTAGCGCGAGTATCGGATGATTGGCTGTCATTTTATTTTCTCCTATCCTGTCAGTATACACGGAATTGTGAAAATGAAAATAGTTGGACTTTTGGATTGCAACAGTTTTTTCGCCTCATGCGAGAAAGTGTTTCACCCGGCGTGGGAACACAGACCGGTCGTCGTCTTGTCCAATAACGACGGTTGTGTTGTTGCCCGCAGTCCTGAAGCGAAAAAACTCGGGATTGCCATGGGGGTCCCGTATTTTCAAATCAAAAACTTTGCCGCGGCCAATAATATTGTCGTTTGTTCTTCCAATTACAGTCTTTACGGCGACATGAGTCACCGGGTCATGCAAACAATTACGAAGTGGACGGCGGACGTCGAAATCTATTCCATTGATGAATCGTTTCTCGATCTGACCGGGCGTTTTCTTCGCTGTGGTCAACGTGCTGAAGTTGAGTGGAGTCTTGAGCTGGAAGACGAACTGGCAAAGCTTGCCCGGGAAATTGTTGAGACGGTTCCGCGGTGGACCGGCATTCCGGTCGCTTTTGGACTTGGTCCGACGAAAACGCTTGCCAAAGCGGCCAATCGAATTGCCAAAAAACGGGACGATCACTTCTGCTCACTTCTGGACGCCGGGCAACGTGACGAACTCCTCAAGACGCTTGATATTGCCGATGTTTGGGGGGTCGGACGTAATTTGCTCACACAATTCACCCGATTGGGACTGGCAAGCGCTTTTGACCTGGCTCGGGTCGATCCGCTTTGGATGCGGCAGAATTATTCGGTTGTGCAAGAGAAACTGGTTCGCGAGCTTCGCGGAGAGCGGTGTTTGGAACTCATAGAGCTTCCGCAGCCTCGTCAGAATATTCAGGTTTCGCGTTCATTTGGGAGAATGCTCGAATCGCTTGACGAACTTGAGCAGGCGTTAGCGACATTTGCTTCCCGGGGAGCATTGAGGTTGCGAAAAGAAAAAACGGTCGCTTCCGCGCTGTGCGTGCAATTATATACTAATCGGTTTCGTACCGACTTGCCGCAATACATGCCTGCCATGACCATTGGTTTTGGCCGTCCGACGAACAGTACGCCCGAGATTATCTCGCTGGCTCTGTCGATTGGCCGACAGATTTGGCGTGAAGGTTACGCTTATAAACGAGCGAAAATCTTACTGCTCGATACCGTCAACGAAACGGTCGCCTGTCAGCAAAAAATGCTTTTCGAACCCGACACGAAGTACAACGACGAACGACGCGAAAAAGAACGATGTCTTATGCAAGCGGTCGATCTGATCAATCGACGGGCCGGTCAAGGGCGTCTCTTTTTCGCCGCCGAAGGAACGACTCCCGCGTGGCAGCCGAATCAGGCTTTTGTTTCGCCCTGTTACACCACTCGCTGGGAAGATATTCCCACCGCAAAGTAAGCGGCTGTTGGAGTGAATTTAGCGCTGGTCCGGTTCCGCCAGCGGTTTTTCGTTGTGTGACGCGGTGTTATCACGACAGCATATTATTTCGACTTATTTCGACTTCAGTTCAAGATCAATCGTATTCTTACCGGTGACGACAGTAGCTTTGAGAGGCGAGTTAGCCGGCGTGGCGTAAACTTCCGGAGCGGCGTTCTTCAAATCTTCCGTAATCGGTTCGCCGTCAAGTGTTTTTTTTGGTACGGCCAGCTTGACCATTTCGTTCTTTTTGACCGTGACGACATAGTCGCCAGCCATAGCTCCTTTTTCCGGGAGACCACGAAGCGAGGAAAGCTTGTAAATTCCCTGAGCGTTCGAACGACCGGCGGCGTCTTCGCCCATTCCTGCCGTCTTGGGGACAAAGTTCACGGTCGCGTCGGTCAGTGGTGCGCCGTCAAGCGTAACACGTCCTTCGACGTAATACGTTTCTATTCCGCTGGGATTCTTCTGCTCACAACCGATTGCACTTACCAGTACTAAAAGAAACGCCGAAAAAGCAATTCGAAAAATATTTTTCATCTGTTCTCCAATATGAGTAGTGTGGGTGTTCCAATATCTTGACTTTCTGTTCAAACCAGGCTCAAAAAACATGGTGTGCCGGCTTCCATTGATTATTAACCTCATGCGGCTCACAGGATTCCCGACTCACGGAAGTCAACCGGGGAGGAAGCACGGAAAAACGAAGTGTCGGTCGCATAAATACCAGAAGACGCAAGCCGAAAGCATGTCCTCTGGTGTTATTGGAACAGACTGTTTTTTATATAATCTCCATGACAAAGAACAATTACAGTGCCTTGGATTCACCGCCGTCTTTGGACCCGTAAGACCCCCAGACTCCATAGGGTGATTCGCCAATATAACTGGTCGAATAAGTCGTGCCGTAATTGGCTTGACCCGCTTCGATCGTCTCGGAAACAAAACGAACCGAGGCATCGGCAAGCGTGATATTTGCACCACCAGCGTGCATGCTGGAAACCGAAGTGAGCGTGCCCCATTGCCCGGATCCGGCGTCACGAGTGCAGGTTGGCGAATTCGGCGGCAAGGCAAAAAACACCTGGGTATAATGCGGATGGGCCGAGCCCCAGCGACGACCGATCGTGGCCGATTCCCCCGTATATGCCGTACCGGTGAGTTCTCCGTCGGCCCCACGAAGGTCCCAGCATCCTTTGGGACATTGGGAAGCATAAGTACTGGTTGACTGTTCCGAAGGAGCATTTTCGGCATTGATCCCGTAACCGCCTTTAATCTTTTGCTGAAGAGCCTGAGCGCCAACGACGACTTCACCGATAATGGCCGTATTACTTGTCCCATCGGTGATCGATGCCAATGTAATCACGTTGTCCCTTCCCGATGCGGCAATCATGGGACCACGATTGCTCTTGGCAATGTCACCACGAACAGCGTGATAAGAAGTCGCGCCCAATTCGCCAATTCCTTCCGGTCTGAAAGGCGTCGAAGGACAAAGAAACGCATCGATTTTGGCCGTCCAGGGAGTCGGCTGGCCCCCGCCAACGGTCATACCTGGATCATAATAATTATTACTTCCGTTTCCCCGGACAATATTTGCGGTTGCTTTCGTGG
>JAQVID010000246.1 GCA_028695865.1 Thermoguttaceae bacterium
CTACTGCTCAATTCTATCAGCGATTTTGGACCTCTGCTTCTTTAAAACGTCGTCGTCCCGCGTAAACTCAACCGGGCTCATAAACACCGGCTTGCACCAAGCGCGAGCTTCATCGACCGACCCGAGCTTTTGAGACAGCAGATAAAGGTACTCATAATCTTCCAGACCGTCACGCAAGGCGGCAAGGCGAATGCACCCGATCGGCTGTCCGTTTTTATTGGCATAGAGCAAGCGTCCATCACCATAGATTTCGTGTCCGATCACACTTTCGATTGACCAATCGAGAAACAGGCCATCGTCCGGATTGAAGGGAACATTCGTTTTGCCCGACCAGATATTGACTCCCCAATAGAGGAAGCCGTCATACTTCTGCTCAAACGACTGCCAACCGAGAATACGCGATTCAATCAGAGGAAAACGACACATGATATTGGCAAACGGATGCCCTGGACCGCAGCAGATATAAGACCAGATTTTTTTACCGGCTGCGCGACAGACTTCCGCTTCGTCGTAATGATAAACACTCGAAACAGGACAAAGCCAGTCGATATTGAGCTCGTCAAGTTTTTTGGGGTCTTGCGGAACTTTCGCCGTTGTAAATGTCGCGACTTCCGGAAAGGACTCCTTGACCATTCCGAAAAACTCTTTTACGATCGGATAGAACTCGTCTTTGGTTTCGTCGAATGTATAAATATAAGCGTCTTTGGCCAGTGAGCTTTTTCGCAGCCCCTCGACGACCGGCTTGATCTTCTCATACATTTTCCGTTTGAATTCCGGCGTGTACAGCGATGCGGGCGAATTACAAACCCAACTGCTTTTACCGCGATCCTGTACCATGTTCACAATATTGAACTTACCCAAACCTCGCCCGCGATATTGCTCCAGTTCGGCCAAGACCGGCAGGTCTGTTCGCGAAATGTCGCCTTCGGGCGTCAAGTGATGCTTGAGCAGAAATTCGGCGTAATCGATTCGGAGCTTGGCGTCCCCGGGCCGCTTGTAGACGTTTTCCAAATAGCCATTCATGAGAGCAAAGGCCGTCGGCAGATGTCCTTCGGAATCAATCGCGAAACGACGAACACGAACCACGGTTTCGACTTGCGTTGCTGTTCCGTCGTCGGTTGTCATGACAATGGTACCGCGATACCTGCCCGCCGGTGTGCTCTTCGGAGCAAAAACAGTGAACCAGAACGAAACCGTTTTCCCTGCCGGAGCGATTCCTTTGGACACCGGCAAAAGCGGATCAGGCCACCAGCCCGGGGCTCCTTCTTTGTCGCAAGGCAATATCGAAATATGATCCGCCTTGATATAACCGACCTGCTGCCACTGGATATTCTTCTTATCGATCTTCGCGGAGGGATTGTCGATTCCTGTCAAGTCGGACCAGTCGAAACGAATATTCTTCAGTTCACGGCGCGAAATCAACGCAAGCTGAAAACTTTCGTACTCGTTCCTGGCCAGCTCAATTTCTCCCACTGGTCGTGAAGAGTTGTCCTTGATTGCCAGATTATTGAAATCATCCGCAGGGAGCGAATGCAGAAAAACGCGTTTCGTCGCAGGAACTTGCCACAGACAAAACGGAACGCTTTTCGTCGCCGGAGTCAAATGGGCTTTTACTCTGCACGGATAGAATTCATTGCCTTGTCCGTCCGTCAAGCAGAGCGAGGCAATACAATCCCGAACAGGCTTGCCGTTTTTGTCTTTTACGTCCAGATGAACAAGAAAACCTTTGTTTTCAATTCTCTTGACGATGGGGGCAAATTCGTTCGGTTGCTCCGGCAAGGGATCAATTCGCACCGACGGCACCGTTCCCTGCCTCATCCAGTGAATGGCCCCGGAAACAGAACAACTGCCTGGTCCGAACAGACCACCCATTGCGCGAAACGAATTAACTTTGGCATCGATCAGTTGCAGAAAAAAATCATCGAACCATGCCTTGCCGGTCGCTCTCCGCAGAAAGACAAAGTACTGAATCTCTTTGACCGGCTTGCGGAACACGAATATATTCTCCGAAAGGGCCCAGTCGTGTGTACCCGGCGTAAAAGAGGCTTTTACTCCCCATTGCGGTGTCCCGTCGGCATAGAAAATATCAAGATAGACATCGAAATCATCGCCCGAACCAACGTTCAAAGCTTTCGACCATCCGCCGAATCGAATCGCACCGGTCACTGGCTTGTCGAAATAGACAATCTGCCGCGCGCCACACGTTTTTTTCGGGTTGTCGTTTTCCATGCAAATCGACGCTTTTCCTCCGTGTGTACACTCTTTATCGATCTTAAAGCCTTGACCGGTCGCAATCCAGGGCGACACGGAAACATGCTCGTCGACACGAATTTTTCCGCTTTGCTTGCCGGATTTCGCATATTGCTCAAAGCCGGGGTCAAGTAAAAAGTTTCGGGCATTCGTGAATTGATCGGCACCGTTGACTTGCTCTATCGCGAACAAGGCGGTAAAGCAAAACACCATCATACATAATGATACAAGACGTTTCATACTCTGATTCCTTCCTGCTGTTTTCATTTATACATGGGCAAATATCGATAAGGCGTTTCCAAAATAAGGATCGACAGAGCCGTATTGAGGAGTCGCCCACCATCGTTTGTATACTCGTCGTAAAAAAGCCAACTGCCGGTTTCGTGACCTTGGTTCGCTTGCGTTTCGATCAAAAAATCGCGTATTCGCTTGAATGCCCTGTGCCAGTCCGACCCACCATAATTGTGCAGAACAAGCGAAGCGTAATACGTGAAATACAAATTATACATGAACAATTGTCCGCGTCCGTCGGAAGTCGGCCGAAACAAATTGGCGTATTTCTTCGCCTTTCGCGAATCATGCAGCGCTTGAACAACCTTGTCCGTTTCGGATATCCAGTCGGTCAAGTGGGCCAGGCCTTTCTTCATCGCGGGATGATCGCTCTTCCAGCCAAGGTACTGACGAAGCAAGAGTCCCACCGCTGTCGTCGAGTGCATTTTATTAACACTCGATTCGTTTTTTCGCGGCAAATAATGATACAATCCAATATCGTCTCCCTGAACCGAATCAAGGAAGTGTCCCACATTATAAACCGTGGATGACCTCACGTCAAGCTTTGCCGAAATCGCCGACTTGAGCGCAAGCATTTGCCAACCGGTTACCGTGGTGTCTCCCGAAACGTCTTTGAAGAAATCGGTATCAACCGGCACATGATATCGCCATCCCCCGTCTTTACGTTGGGCATATTCGATGAAGCGAATTCCTTCCTGCGCATAGTCACGAAGCGATGCGTCGCCGGTCATTTCCCACGCCTCGCAAAACGTCAGCGTTACGATTCCCTGAATATACATTCCCTGGCCAAGAATCCCTCCGCGAAAATCGCTCCCGTGTTCGCCGGAACGCGTTCCATACTTGAGAAACTCCAAACCGGCGTAAATCGTTTTCTGATAGACGTTGCCGGCAATCCCTTCGCGATGGGTATATCCGGCCCCCAAAAAAGGCAAAAGAGCCAATGCCGTCGCGGCCATCCGACTGGGATGTAATTCACGACGATACGTTGACGTACCACCGCCGGAAGTCGACGAAGTATTCGAACATTGCCCGGCACAGGTTCCTTTTTGACCCTTGTTATCCGTGATATTCAGATTAAACGACCAGCCGCCGTCCGGAAGTTGATGCTCGGCCAACCATTTCAAGCCGGCCTCAACAGTGTACTCGCTTTTATTGGTCGTATCTCCTTCTCGTCCCGGCAGACCGTACTTGCGACCATCGGCAGTACGTCCCTTGGTTACTCCTCCGGTCGAGAACAAAGGCGAACGCAGGGTCGCCGCAGGGACAGGCGGCGGCGTCGAAACCAGTTCTCCGGCCGAAGACGGAGTGGTCGCAACGGGCTCGCGGGCCATGTCGGCAATTTCGGTCTGCTGCTCTCGAACAATGTCCGGAGACGTTTGAATCGTCGAAGCAATGGACTCGGCGGCGTCAAGCGAAACTCCTGTGGCCTCGACTTCAACAGCCAAGTCGCCCGGATCACTGGAAAAGCCAACGTCGATGGGTTCACCCCGGGCACCGTTGGTCGCGCGCAAAATCAGTAACGAAAGGGCAATACACAAGACGAGATGAACCAAAATGCTAATAAGCGTTCCCAAGCCGCGACGTGAAGTTGACCACATGAGCAGAAGTTCGTACCATCGCAAATGAGCATATCGAGGCGGAACGCTAAAGAATAAAAACCGCTTGCCCTTTCGGGGCTGTCGCGTACCGGGCGGCCCGGGCGGACGCGTAATCAAGACCTCTTCGACAATGGTCTCCGGCACATCGTCCGGGTCGATAATAATTGGAGGGAGCACATGAACTTCATCAAGCGAGGGGATCGCGGGGAACGTGGAAACGGAATCCGACGAAGGTAACACATCAGGGAGCGATAACGCTTCGGGCAACGGCGCAGAATCTTGTCTCGGGGGTTGCCCGGCAGGCTCTTGCGTCGAAGAATGCTCCTTTGTCTGTTTCATAACTCAACGTCCCTGCGTCTTGGCGGAAAAGAAATTTTTCTCGCGTTTAGCGGTCCTTGATCTCGGCGTAATCGGAAATCGTATTGCCGGTGTAAAGTTGTCGCGGTCGAATAATTCGCGTTGCCGAATTATCATGTTGCTCCTTCCATTGAGCAATCCAGCCGGGCAAGCGTCCCATGGCGAACATGACCGTGAACATGTCGGTGGGTATACCCATGGCGCGGAGCAAAATTCCGCTGTAAAAGTCAACGTTGGGATACAACCGCCGCTCGACGAAATACGGATCGTTGAGCGCCAACTCTTCCAGTTTTCGGGCAATATCCAGTAGCGGATCAGGTTTTTTAATCTTGGCAAACACGCGATCACACGCCGCTTTGAGTATTTTTGCCCGGGGATCATAGTTCTTGTAAACACGATGTCCAAATCCAAACAGCCGGAACGGATTCGTTTTGTCTTTGGCCGCGCTAATACACTGCTGCGGGTCAAGTCCGCCCTGATGAATGCGCTGGAGCATTTCCATAACCTTGACATTGGCCCCACCGTGAAGCGGTCCCCAAAGAGCACTCACACCCGCACTGCACGAAGCAAACAGGTTCGCTTGCGCCGAACCAACGACGCGGACTGCACTCGTACTGCAATTCTGTTCGTGATCGGCGTGAAGAATGAGAACCAGATTCAATGCGTCTTCCATTTCCGGTTCTACGACATACTGACGGTAGGGAATCGAAAACATCATATGCAAAAAATTGGCGCAGTATCGAAGGCCGGGATCGGGATAAATAAACGGCAGGCCCAGCGAACGTCGGTGCGTAAACGCGGCAATGGTTCGAACCTTGCTTATCAGGCGTGCCGCCGCTTCGGTAAAGCGGTGGTCGTCGCCCAGGGCAAGAAATTCTTCATAATAACAGGCCATCATGGAGATCATGGCCGATAAAATTGCCATGGGCGGAGCTTTGGCCGGGAGCACCTGAAACTGATTGCGCAGCCCCTCATGCAAAAGTTCGTGTTCAGAAAGCAGATTGCGGAACTCACTCAATTCCGAAGCTTTGGGAAGACGACCAAATATGAGCATCCACGCAACTTCAATGAAGTTGGGGCTCTTGCGGTCAAACTGCTCAAGCGGAATACCACGATAGCGAAGCACTCCCTTATCGCCGTCGATGAAGGTAATGCCGCTTTTACAAATTGCCGTATTGGCCAAAGAAGGATCGTATGTCGTCAAATGATGGTCTTCATACAACCGTGAAATATCAATAGCTCGTTC
>JAQVID010000247.1 GCA_028695865.1 Thermoguttaceae bacterium
CAAATGCCTGAACGATCGAAAATTTCTTATCGACGGTCACAACCTTTCCATTGTAGAAAACGGCATCGGCGACTTGCCCTGCATTTTCTGCGGCCACAAGCGAAGCAACGGGAGCGGCTACCGTTGCGGTTGCCACTGTAGCGTGTTTCAAAAATGATCTTCGTTTCATGATAACCTCTTTTCGATTGCGAGTTGATAAACAGTTCAAACGGACGTACCCATATTACGTCTTCATTAAGTATACAACTTAAGGCAGGCCGTCGCAACAGGTCAGTTGACAAGAATACCAAGAACTTCAAGTATGAAAATACTTCGGCGGGCAGGGTCCACGTTGCTACTGTCGTCACCCGCAAGTGAGGCTTGCACGTAGTGAATATACTCTTCGCGAATCACCCAAAGTGTTCTGTCGTCAAATTGGGTATGAATGTCTTTCCAATACCGACGCAATGCTTCAACGGCCGCCTGATCGTATCGGAGTACATGACCAACAAGCGAATCGAGTTGCTGAAACCAGTCTTTGTACTCGGGTGCCATCGCAATAAGTCGCTGATAGGGCGAGAAGATTTTGTTTCCCGACTCATACTGCAACAAGGGGAGTTCCAGCGGCAACATGGACGGCGAGTGGCCTGGATAGGGAAGCTCACTTTCCAGCAGTGCGGGGTCCGTGGTGTCCTGCGGCTTGTCGGTTCGGATTTGCAATGAGTCTTCGGATTTGTTTTCCTCTAACCCGTTAACGGAAAACGATGTATCTGCGGATGTTGCTCCTGTACAAAATTGCGCGTAATCGGCAAGCAGCTCGTCGCCAAGACGATTGATTGCTTCCGGGGTCGGAATCGTATCTTCTCCCGTATCCTTCAAATGGAAGTCGGCTTTCAGAAGCCTTGGGACGAAATAGGAATACTGGTCATCCTGAAGTATCTGATTGACCAGGCGTACCCAACTGCAGGTAATGGGATACGCTTCGTTAAAGGTAATCGCGTCCAGGTCGAAAAAGGGGAGGTTTCTTTTTTTGTAGAATTCAATGACGAGTTTATCTTCGGGCGCAATGCCAATGGCGCGAAAGCCCCAGTCTTCCCTGAACATGAGTCCCATTGTAAACGTCAGTTCCCGACGCCAGGCCATGGGCAGCAGATTGTACAAGCCTGACAGTACGTACAAATTCACCGTTCGGCCCGTGAAACTCGTTTCGATGGAATTAAGAATCGATTCAAGGAGAACCATCAGCGCATGACGTCCCTGGGCTGCCATGAGACCGTGAATCAAATCCTCGTCGAAGGGGGAAGCCTTTTTCCAAGATGTGATCGGTTTAAGAACAGAGGCTTGCGTCGAAAACGCGGCAAACCCGCCATTGGAAAGCAATGTCTGATAAAGCAAAACCGGATTGTTGCCAAAATCCGCAAGTGCTTCCGGCGGAACCACAAGACATTGAACGCAGGCCGTACTACGAAGATTGCTCGCTTTTTGAGACGATCGAACGGGAACCATTCGCCCTATCACACTGGCGTTGCTTGGCAAATGATGATAATAAATATACATGATATTCATGCGTGCAGGAGGCGGAATAAGGACCGACGAAATACGTCGCATCATCTCTTCCAGGTCTCCTTGAAGAATGCCCGGAGATTGTCCCGCAACCTTCATGCGTATCTCGCCCTGAATTTCTTTTACTTTTATCTCGACTAATTCAATTGGTTTCATAACTCGCCCGGGATGTTTATGGGTGAAATAAAAAGAGCTCTGCCCGAACCAAAGCCAAGGCACTCTATTTGTTTATGCTCTATGCTCTCTATTATATATCATACTTTACAATTATATACGGCACTGGCCGCAAAACAGATACAATCCATGATCTTTTGCAATAAATTTTGCCAATACATTATAAGGACATAACAAGATACGCGCTACGCAACATCGTTTATGTGCATTTTATATATTACCGCACACGCCCGGGCGTTATGATTTTTTCATATCCGCGAAGTTTTTCCGCAAAAACTAAAAAGTTCCGGGCGCTTACAGGATGGTGTGATTGATTTGCTCGTTTTGGCAAGACAGGCAAAGCCGTCATGGAGGTCGCTCGCGACCGGAATCAGGGAAGTACACGACAGTAATAGGGAATTGCGCGACAGTGATTGGGGGGGGCACTCATTCGAACCGCCCACTCCCTCATTGCGCTCGTTTCACTCGCTCCCTATACGGGCTCTTGCGTCAAATTAAGTCGCACCCTATACGGTCCCTGCGGGAATTCGTCGCCTGACGGGCTGCGTTTTGCCCATTTTGACAACCAACCCATGAACTGGAGAAAAAAATTCATAAAAACATCACATTTTGGTATTGCACTACCGATTTTCTGTAGTACAATAACGTTATACGGTAGATAAGAACGATCATTTAAAAGTCATGACAAAAAATCCAACACACATAAGCATGGACAAACAGTTTTTAAACAGGTGTCCAACATGACGTAAATCACTGGAAGATTGCATACAATCTGAAAAAGCTGTTGGCCTTATTGGTCAAGTCGTTGTTCAAGTTGCATAAACAAACAGAAGTTTTGATAATAATACATTGGGAAGGCGCGAAATGAAAGCAGAATTTTCCGAAATTACCGCTTTGTTTGAAAGAAGCGATTTTAAATCCTTTTACGAGGAAGCGCTGCTGATGCTGTATCGCGTTTTATTGGCTCGTGATGAGCTGATTCGAAGAAATGAAAGCGAGCTTTCTGATTCGGATATCTTTTATAAAACCATGCTTTCTGCGACGCAAGAATTGGACATTCGCTTTCCCGGAGACGCTGATTATTTTTATGTGTTCTTTCAACTGTTGCGTGATATTAACGACGAGGAGATTCTTGAGCTGTTTTCTTATTTGAGGGAGCGATGTTTTTTGACGCATATCACGCTTCCTGCCTGTGTGCAGACGGAATATATCAAACGGATCAAAAAAAAGGCGGGCCAAAATATCTTGATCGCCGAGTATGATAAATGGGGCAATGAAATGTATGAATTCCTCCGGAACAATATCAATATGAACTTCGATTTGACATGCTGCTTTCGAAGTTCTGAACTGGTACTGAAATATGTCTTCCGAAATGTCTCGCATGTTGTTTTTATCGATGCCGACATCTATCGACGTCTGCCGGACATGGATCGATATGATTACATTCTGGCCGCGCCCGATTTCGGAAGGAAAGCTTTTACCGAAGAAAACAGTAATTTTTTGGCCCGGGACGCCGACCTAATGGCAACGGAAAATCTTTTGTCCTTATTGGCCAATGGCGGTCGTCTGATTATTCTTCTTCCGGCCAAAATAACATTCGGTGGCGCCGGAACGGCTTGTCTGAGACAGTTTATTCTTAAGGAGTACGGCCTTGAGGAAATTGCGGTCTTTCCCGCTGAAACCCTTAATGCGCGAACCAATATTATCATCTGCTTATTTACATTCTGTCGGGGCAAAACGGAGCAAATTACACTCCGTCAGTATCAGGGTCAGTACAGTCAGAACCGATCAAGAGGACTGGTGCGAGCGCGTAAGCAGTTTAAGGAGATTTCGCTGGAAAAGGAGGTGTTCGTTTCGTCGAAGGAATTCCATGCTTTGAAAACCTGGAATTACAACGCGTACCTTTGTGAAAATCATGTCAGTCCGGAAATGTTGTATTTTCATTCCTATGCGGAAAAAAGAAAACTGGAAGACGTTGCCGAATTGTTTCGCGGAAAGGTCATTTCGTCGCGAACCAAAGATGAAGGAGAAATCCGGGTCATCAATATCTCAAATATTACTGATTCGGGGATCGAATACAATTCTCTGGACCGGCTCAACGATTCCCCGGCCAAAAATAAACAATATATACTTGAGGACGAAGATGTATTGGTTACATCGCGTGGAACGACGCTTAAAATCGCCGTCTTTCAGAAGCAGGACTTCGATTGCATTCCGGCCTCCAATTTCAATGTCATTCGAACGAATTCCCAACTCCTTCGAGGTCCCTGGCTGAAACTGTTTTTCGAAACGGAAGTCGGGCGTTTGCTGTTGGAAGGAATTCAAAGAGGAGTCTTTCTGGCCAACATCAACTGCCAGGACATGGGAGAACTTGAAATACCGGTACCGCCTTTGACGCGGCAAGATGAAATCGTTCAACGGTACGAGAAAGGTTTTCAGGAATACAGGCAATTGGTCGTTTCCACGAAGGAGAAATGGGACAAACTTTTTGTCGCGATTCAAAAAGAGCTGTACTGAAACCTTTTTTCACCGGTTACAGTCCGGTTACAGTCCGCTTACAGTCCGGTTACAGTCCGGTTACAGTCCGGTTAATGAACATCGAAAACAGTACCCCACACCGACGCATGAACGAATGGCCAACGCCTGAATGAATGCTTGAATCGGTCGAAACACGGGGCGGTAAAGGCAGAATAAAACAAAGATTCCAAGATTCAATGATTGGAACTTTCTGCCGGAACTTTGCGTGAATTGATATGCGTGAATTGATATGATTGATCACCAATGAAATAATCGTTTTCCCTTGGCGGACGGTTTCAACGTTTCGGAGCCAAACAGCGACAATGACCAAAGGAAGCGGCATTTCAACAAACCAGCATAACGGGAGGATTGTATGAAGTTTATTCATCTTTCAGATTTGCACCTTGGAAAAAGTGTGAACAAGTTTTCAATGATTGAAGACCAGAAATTCATCCTTAACAGTATCCTTGCCCTGGCCGATCAGGAAAAACCGGACGCGGTCTTTATCGCGGGCGACGTGTACGATCGGCCAACGCCTTCGACGGAAGCGGTAACGCTGCTCAACGATTTTCTCGAACAACTTGCCGACCGGGGTCTTCAGGTCTTTCTGATAAGCGGCAATCATGACTCGCCTGAACGCCTTGCCTTTGGCAATAAACTCATTGAAAAAAGCGGTGTCCATATCGCTCCGGTTTACAGCGGTCAAGTGAAACCGATCACCATAACCGACGCTTACGGAAGCGTCAATGTCTTTTTACTGCCTTACATCAAACCGGCTCATGTCCGACTGTTTTACCCTGATGAAACGATTGAAACGTATACTGACGCGCTCCGGCTGGCCATTGGCAACATGAATATCGATCCGTCACAACGAAACATTCTTGTCACCCATCAGTTCATTGTTTCGGCGGTTCTTTCCGGGTCGGAAGAGGCAACGATCGGCGGAGTCGATAGTGTAGACGCCAGTGTGTTTGCCGATTTCGATTATACAGCCCTGGGGCATCTGCATCGGGCGCAGTCTTGTACTTTCGAGACAATTCGTTATTGCGGTACTCCACTGAAATATTCACTCTCGGAAATGAACGATACGAAATCAATTACCATAGTTGATTTTAACGAAAAGGGCTCCGTTGTGGTACGAACGGCTGACCTTGTCCCCGAACATGAAATGCGGGAAATTAAAGGGAGTTTTAAGGATATTTCTTCCGAAGACTTTTATAATAATACGACTTATCCGGAAGATTATGTTCACATTATTTTGACAGATGAAGATGATGTTCCGGAAGCGTTCAATATATTACGGAATATTTATGGCCGGTTGATGAAACTGGATTATGATAATACAAGAACTCGTACAAATCAGACCATTACAATGGACGGCAATATCGAAAAACGTCAGCCCATTGAATTGTTCGCCGATTTTTTTGAAAAACAGCATAATCAGCCCATGTCAGACCAGCAAAGAGAGTATGTTCAAAATTTAATCAACACTATTTGGGG
>JAQVID010000248.1 GCA_028695865.1 Thermoguttaceae bacterium
TTTTCAAGTGAACCGGCAACGATACAACCGTCCTGAATTCGGAAGACGTTTCCGGTATCGCCTTCCCAGTTGTTGAATGTACGACCGTCGAATACCGATTTGTCTTTACGCTGACCTTCGATTCGGGCATAGAGTTGACGCAAAAGTTCCTTTTCGTCTTTGCGAACGGCAAACGGCTGGGCGGCGTCGGCCATGGCGAGTTGTTGAGTCGCGTTTTGTCCCATCTGACGAACAAGGCGAATATAGCCGCGGAGCGCTCGTACCCTGTATTTTTCAACAGGGCATGTCTTGGCGATTTCCAGCAGGAATTCGGCGGCGTCCAAATTGATCCATTGACCAAGTACTTGCGTTGCTTTGTCGAGGAGAGCGTCGTTTCCGCCCTGGGCACACTTGACAATGGCGGCAAGCGAGTCTTCATTGCCAATCTGTGCCAAAACGTCGAAACAGAAAAGCCTGGCCGGTTCGGGAGCCTTTACAAATTGGTCAAGCAAAAATTGGCAACACGCGGCCGGATCAGGCGTTCGCTTGGCAAGCAGGAAAATCGCGTCGGCCAAAGCTTCGGTTTCGTTCGCGGTCAACTGGGGATTCCAGCGAAGAAACAAGGTCGCAAGATCGGCTTTTTGCGCCTCGGACAAAAGGGCAAACGCGGCATAAGCGGCCTTTCGAACTCCAACGTCGTCAGACGCAATTGCCGCTTGGACTGCGTGAAGACCGACGTCCGTTTTTGGCCGGTTGGCGATCACGGTGAGCGCGGCGGTTTGGGCCTGTACCGCTCCGTGTTTGACGATTTCGGCGACGTCCAAGTCAATATCGACAAAAGCCGCGGTAAGCGCGTCAACGGCGGCCTGTACTTCATCCGGATTTTTCGACGCAAGGACGGGCAGAACAGTCTTGACGATAACTTCTTTATCGTCGCAACATGCGCCCAGACACCGCAAAGCCGCTAAACGCAGGGGTGAATTTGCTTTCGTGTCGATAAGGAGCTGTTTCGTTCCCGGATTGCAGCGGACGACGTTTTTATTGCTCTTTTGCTTGAATTCCCTTGCGAGGTTTGTTACGCTGCGAGCTGAAGCGGTAAAGGCGTCGTAGACTTGTGCCCGTCGGGAATGGGAAAGCGTTTTGCCCGTGACCGACAGCCTCGAATGCTCGAACAACATTTGACGTTTGACGGCCATTGCGATACCGCGATTGAAAACGGCCAAATCGTCCGATTCGAGGCAATGAGCGATGTATGCCGGTGAATTGGGGGTACCCAGCGCGGCGACAATGCTGCGGGCACCTGTCTTAACGGAGTCGGAGGCGGAAGACGAAATGAGCAGTTCGGCTAGCGTTACGCGCTTGCTCAACGTTTCGTTGTTCGAAATGGCGTAAAGCAGCGCAGCCGCGGCGGTTTGGCGAATATCGGCGTCGTCGGCAGTCAGTTGGTTCTGTAACAGGTCACAAGCGGCTTCATCGCCGATTTTACCCAGTGCGGTCAGAACGGCTTTGACAACGGCCGTATCATTGTGTTTGATCATTTTGGCAAACAGGGAAACGGACTTGAAATCACGGGCCTGTCCCAATGCTGCGACAACTGAGCACAACTCACTGCCGGTCAATTTCGGAAGTTCATTCCGCATGGCCGCGATACCCACTCCGTCGGGAAGATTAAGCAGAGCCGTTTGAGCCGCGGAAGCAAGTTTCGCGTTTCGCAGAAACGGGACAATGGCATCGACGGCCGAAGCAGGACCATTCCATGTGAGCTGACGCAAGGCCTCGGCCTTGAGATGAAGTTCTCCATCGGTCAAGGTTCCAGAGGCGGCAGGAGCCTTAAGCGTCGCGACCGGATCGGTTTGTTGCGAAAGGGCAGGGGAGTACGCAAAACAAATCGCTGCGATCGCAAGCAATAACAAATATTTTTTCATATTGATCCCTGTGCGTTGCATATTGTTGTATTATAGTCTGTTATATTATACTTGTATTTGTGTGTCGTTCGGTGAAAGCAGAAAGTATGAATTAAATGGTCCAAGGCGCACGCGGCGAGCGGCTTCGCATACGATTGGCCTGATCGTCGTTGAATGTCTCCGTCGCGAAGTCAAATTTGAGTTCCCGCTGGAGCATCCACGATAAGGCCGAAGCATGGCAAGCGACATGCGAAGAACGAATGACGTCGGCATTGCACGCCGGTTGTGAACGCGTCTTCACGCAATTGAGAAAGTCGCGAACATGTCCTGCCGGCGACTCTCCGAACGAATGGCGATTGAGCGGATCGTCTTTGCGAATCGCCTTGATTTCGCGGCGAAGTTCGTTGGGTGAAACGATCATGTTGCCACTGTCGCCCACTTCAATCCAACCGCGATCGCCTTCGAATCGCACAGGGCACGTACCCAGTCCGAGCCAGCCGTCCGGACGCATGATGAGGTTAACGCCGTCGGCATATTGAGCATACATGCGATGACCTTCGGACCAGTATCGCACAGGCGTCGTGCCGTCCTTGTCGAGTGCCAATTGGCACAGGTCAACGGTATGAGCGCCCCAATCGAGGTGTCTTGCCCCGGAATCGAAATCGTAATGACCACGCCAGCGACTGTTGAGAACATAAGTGGAATTGTAAGGCCGCCATGGAGCCGGGCCAAGCCAAAGGTCCCAATCGATCTCGTTCTTGTCCGGCATAGCTTGGGCTTCAAGCCAATCTGTTCGATAATACAAGTAATATATTGAGGCGTGAACCGTGTGAATCTTGCCCAGTCGTCCGGTTCGGGCCAAATCGCAAGCGAAACGACAATTAACGACGTTTCGCCGCTGGGTTCCGCCTTGAAAGACAGTACTGTTTCGTTTCATGGTTTCGGCCAGAATACGACATTGCTCAATGGTAATGCCACATGGCTTCTCACAATAAACATCCTTCCCGGCGTTGGAGGCGTAAACCGAGGCGGTCGTGTGCCAGCGGTCTCCTGTCGCGATGAGAACGGCGTCAATATCTTTACTCTGGAGCAGTTCACGAAAATCCCGATACATCGCAACATCCTTATTGCCGTAAAGGGTATCGACTTCGTTTTTTACCGCTTCGCGTCGGTCGCGTCGGACATCGGCGATTCCCAGAAATTGGACATCCGGCTGCCGGAGAAAATAGTCCAGCACATAACCGCCGCGATGATTGATTCCGATTCCGCCAAGCGTGATACGATTGCTCGGAGCAATGGTCGAGTCCAAACCGAGCGCCGACGCCGGGAGAAGCGACGGGAAAGAAAGAACGGCAGAAGCCTGTAACGAACGAAGAAGAAACGCTCTTCGGGAAGCTGATTGTCGCATGGATATCAATTCCTTCCTGTAACAAAACGGTCGATTATTTGAGGCGTAATACGGGGGGCATAATACGCGGGAATTTTCTGATGTTTCAACAAGGAAAATAATCCCTCCAAGGAATCGTTTTCCTGTCCCTCATTATAACAAAAGAACAAGTGTTTGTAAAGCAAAATCAAGTTGGCAGTTCCGCGAAAAAATGATTCACGACCGTGCGAAATGTGTACTGTAAACTGTGCCAGCCCATTCTTTGCCTGCCACGGACTTGCAACCAGGTTTTTGAATGGTATCTTGACATTGAACAGGGAAGGGACACCGAAGTTTGCCTTTGTTTCTGTCCCGACTTTTTTGCTTGTGTTATCCCGGTTTACGGCCGGAAAACAAGGGCTTTCCGCTGTAATATTAAGGCTTTCCAAGCGAACGCAATACACTTGAGATGATAAACATGGTGTTAATCGACAATAAGAACAGAAAATAAAAACGTATTTACAAACACTTTAGCGTAACACGGTTAATCTCTTTTTTTCCCACAGAAGAATTGATTTGCAAAAAATCGTGAAAAAGTCTTGCAAGGAGCGATACGTTTTGTTATATTGGAGGAAGTGTCCGGGAAAGTCGGGCAAAACACAAAGATATTTTTTGTAAGTTTCTCGAAATTATTCGGGAAATGAGTTTAGGTAAAAATTTGAAAGGGAGTGTACTTTATGAAGAGACGTGATTTTCTGAAGACGACCGGCGCGATTGCCGGAACCGGTTTGGTCGGTATGTCGGTAGCCCGTGGTGCCCAGTTCAAGGGTGACGATGTGATTCGTATTGGTTTGGTCGGTTGTGGTGGTCGTGGTACCGGCGCGATCAAGCAACGACTCGAAGTGGGCGACAATATCAAGGTCGTAGCGATCTGCGACGCGTTCGAAGAAAAAGCGAAAAATGCATTCGGCATGCTCCAAAGCATGAAAGATCAGTATAAGGGCAAAATTACCCTTACCCCCGATGCCGTCTTCAGCGGTTTTGATTCCTATCGTAAAGTGATCGACAGTTGTGATCAGGTTTTGATTGCGACCGCTCCTGGTTTCCGACCGATTCATTATAAATATGCGGTCGAAAAAGGAAAGCATATCTTCATGGAAAAACCGTGCTGTGTTGACGCGCCCGGATTTCGCATGTTGATGGAAGCCAATAAAATGGCCGATGACAAAGGTCTGTGCGTTGTCGTCGGACTTCAGCGACATTACGACCCGCGTTATCAGGCGTTCATGAAGCTTTATCGCGAAGGCAAGTTGGGCGATCTGATGTATTCCCGCGTCTACTGGAATGGCTCTGGTATTTGGGAACGTAAACGACAGGAAAACGATACCGAAATGATGTATCAGATGAGAAACTGGTATCATTTCAACTGGCTTTGCGGCGATAATATTTGCGAGCAGCACGTTCACAATATCGACGTAGCCAACTGGGTTCACGGCAAGGGTGATCCGCTTTGTCATCCGGTCAAGGCCAATGGTATGGGCGGTCGTCAGATTCGTTGTTTCCCGCGTTTCAAAGATTCCGGCTATCGTTGGGATCATTATTTCATCGAATTCACCTATGCCGATGGAACGCAGTGCTTCAGCCAATGCCGACAGCAGGCCAAGTGCTTCAACTCGCTGGATGAAGTATTCTACGGAACCAAAGCTTATGGCAAGACGGTTCAAAGCGGTGAAGTCTGGATTAAAGACCGCGCCGAGAACACGCTTTGGAAGTATGAAGGCAAGTCCCCCAATCCGTTCCAGGAAGAACATATTGCCCAGGCCGGTTTTATCCGCGAAGGCAAGAAGGTTAATAATGGTTGGTATGGAGCCGTTTCTTCGTTTACCGCGTGTTTTGGACGTATGGCCGCCATGTCTGGTCAGGAATTGACTTGGGACGACGCTGTCGCCAAAGGAAAGGCCGAATTCCCGACCGATGCCGCTCTTACCTGGGAAAAGAATCCGCCGGTCATGCCCGACAAAGAACCGCCGGTCATGCCTGCCCCGGGCGACGTCCTGTATGAAAATTCTGTCGCTTTGCCCGGCGTTTGGAAATGGAGCATGTAATCGCCTTGGCGAGTCGCGTTCCATGGAAACACGGATTGAAGCGGTAAGGCCGGCCGGGGAAGCCAGAAGACCAATGGTTCCCCGGCGGGTTGACGGTCATTCTGTGTATTCTTTAAGTTGAATCAGTCGTTCGTCATGTATACATATGTATACATGGGAAAACGCGACTGCCAGCGCGGACGTCTCGTTCGTATCCTGACAAAGCAGGCTTTGCGTCTGTTTTGTCCGTGAAAAAAACATCGTTTTTATTCAAGTTTCCCCCGATACCGCGACCGATACCGCGACCGATACCGCGACCGATACCGCGACCGATACCGCGAACGATACCGCGACCAAAACCGCGAACGATACCGCGACCAAAACCGCGAACGACTGTA
>JAQVID010000249.1 GCA_028695865.1 Thermoguttaceae bacterium
GACGCTAGCGAATCGCGAAACGTATCGGCCAGATCGAAGTCGATGATCTGCACGCCGTCCTCACTTGCGCTTATCAGGATATTTTGCGGCTTGATATCACGGTGAATCACTCGCCGCGAATGCGCATAATCAAGTCCCAGAGCAACAGGCCACAGTATTTTGACGGCTTCCTCAAGGGACAAGGTTCCTTTTCGCTTCCGGTAGTCTTCCAGCGTCTCGCCTTCGATATACTTCATGACGAGATACAGTCCGTGCTGTTCGTCGTCGAACATGTCGTACAACGGGCAGATGTTCGAGTGCTGAAGCATCTGTACTTTGTGAAACATTTCGCGAAGATTGTTTGTAGACTGCGCCACGCGGCCCGTGTTCATCTTGACGAATTTCAAGACGACGTGACGATGAACATGTTCTTCCAAGGCTTTCCAGATCACCCCTATTCCACCGGAGCCGAGTTTCTTTTCCAGATGAAACTGATTGCGTAAAATACAGCCTTCGTACAGTTCGTCGGGCAATCGAAGATTGGCGGCCGTTTTGATTTCTTCGAGAAACGGGGTCTCCATGCCCAAGTGTTCGATACGCTCAAGACGGGCACGACACTCCCCGCAAACGCTCAGATGCAATTCCAGAGCGTCCTCCTCTTCTTCCTGTAATCGACCGTTTGTAAACAGGATCAATATATTGTCTTCAGGATGTGTCGTCATTATTTCCTAATGAAAAATTGTCCTTGCATGTTGTCTTCTTGCGTACCATACCATCATTTACATGCCGGCTTCACGTGACTTTCCGCTACCCGTACCCAGGAAGTTCCCCGGCTACTCAATATCAATATCAATATCATTATCAATATTAAACGGAACGAAAAAAGCCGAAAAAGGTCCTGATAATATGCAAGAGTATAAAACATCGTGAACCTCCAGTCAAGAGAAACCTTGCCGAACGATGTCCCGACGTATTCATTCCCTCCATATACTATGACGAAAGCCCGGGACACCAAAATTTGTTTCGGGGGGCAAATGAGGAATCGACCCATTCGGTTTTTCCTCCGTCACCAAATGATTTTTTTCAAAAATATCGTTAACGGCTTTATTTCGGCTATTGCGTGACAGTGAACGCAATGATATAATTTAAAAATTCATTATCTTGAAGTACTCATTTTTGCGGAAAGTTGTGCGACCGGACCGTCTTTCTGCCCCAAGCAATGATTATCAACTCATTTACTGAGTATTGTACAGGCAGCATGCGCAGGTAGAATATGAAAGACCACGACGACAATATATTTTGTTCCAACGACCGAAACAACATTCCGACATCCACTTCCATGATATTCGGACTTCAGAACGGTGACAACGAAAGCTGGGATCGGTTTGTTCATCTCTACTCTCCGCTCATCAGCCACTGGTGCAAAAAACCGGGTGGAGTTCTTCAACGATTCGACTGTGAGGACATCTTGCAGAATGTGCTGCTCAAGGTCAATAGTGCCATAAAAGATTTCGATGTTCACCGGGAAAAACGCTCTCTGCGTGCCTGGCTGCGTGTCATTACCCGAAACACAGTCACCGATTATTTGAAAAAGAAGTACCAACATTTTGAGACGAACCAAATTCTGGACGATTCAAGCCCGTTCGTAGGTGTTACGACAGCGGAACAGGAGCAGTCCGAGGAATCCTATGAGCGCTCGCTCTTGCTGCATCAGGTGTTAGACATCATCCGTTCGCAGGTCAGCGATATCCACTGGGAAATTTTGAATCTGTTCATAAACGCCGAAAAAACCTCGGGTGAAATCGCCGAAATCGTCAATATGAAACCTGATTCTGTACGAAAAGTTAAAAACCGACTGATTAAACGTATTCGAGCTGAATACAACGAACTCGGAATTGACGAAGAACCCCTCTTCTAATCATTGCCTTGAAAGGGGAATCGCGGGTTTCCTCCCTGAAACAACAAATAGGTACTCTAAAACATATTCAATCTCATGCGTTGTTTTATGCGTTGTTTCACACACTGTTTCACACACTGTTTCACACACTGTTTCGTGTACTGTTTTGCAATTCTTTTTGAATTTTTGATAATATTTCTTTCTGGTTTGTGCCCGTCTTTTTAAATTTTCTCGCCTTGTCCCGGGTATGCGTCAATGTACTATAGAGAGGAACAACGAGAAGGAACGGAATTGCGTCTCGATAAAATTGTTTCAAAACAGTTTAATCGCAGAATTTAACGCAATATTGGAACTACCCGAAAAGCGTGACGATACGACGACATTTCGGTTTTCGATTCTTGTCCTCATTGACTTCGTAAATCCGGAGGCGATGAGGTACATCAAACGGAAATCAAGAGGAACCGATTTATACCCTAATTTAACAAGAGGTGTTCTCAATGCAATTTTATTATTTGGATTCAACCGGAGCAAAACAGGGTCCGTTCGAAATAGAACGGATTCGCATGTTGATTTTCCAGAAGAAAATTTTCCCGGATACGATATTGGAAACGCCCGAGGGAAAACAGGGAAAGGCAATTCAGGTACCGGGACTTTTTCCCAATCAGGGGTTCCAAAATCCGCTCCCATCCCGACAACAACCCCAGTCCCAGCCTCAGATGGGTCAAAAATATTGTACCAATTGCGGTCGTCCGGTCGCCGAACAGGCCTATGCCTGCATGTCGTGCGGAGCCTCGCCCGTGGGACATCGAAATTTCTGCCGTACCTGTGGTGCTCCTCTCAATCAGGAACAGATCATCTGTATCAAATGCGGTTCCGCGGTCGGGACACCTCCGGGACAGGCTGCTTACATGAATTCTCAACAGCGTCCAAACAACATGAATTATTCCCCCAATATGAATTACACCCCTAAATCACGAGTTACTGCCGCGTGTTTGGCAATCTTTCTCGGACATATCGGAATTCATAAATTCTATATGGGAAGCTGGGGATGGGGAATCGTCTACGTTGCACTGGTTCTGTGTACCTTTTTTATCGGGTGGTTCGCAACCAGTATCGTCGGTCTCGCCGAAGGAATTCAGTATTTTTGCATGACGGACGAAGATTTTGCCGCGAAATATCCGCCCGAAACGCAAAATCCCTGGCGATGGTAGCACGAATCGCCGCCAACCAACGCGTGCCCGTTTAACAAGAGACGCTCTCAATACAACTTTATTATTTGCATTCAACTTTATTATTTGGATACAACTTTATTATTTGGATACAACTTTATTATTTGCATTCAACTTTATTATTTGCATTCAACCGGAATAAAAGAGGGGCCGTTCGAAATGGAACGGATTCCTGCGCGGTGTTTCGCCGCGGTTGGCTGGAGTGCAAAAGCGAGTGCTTGCTCTCCCGGTTTCCCTTCCGAGCTCAATGGGCTTACTTGATTGACATGCACTCTATTAATAACAATCGTTAGATAATCAATTCTTTGCGGTGTATTTTGCTCCGTTGGGTACCATTTTGGTTCCTTTTCCTACCCCTTGGAATTTTTTAGAAAAGGGGTAGAATATCGCAAAAACAAGGGCGAAACGTGTTTTGAGCGTTCAAAGAACAAGAAAGCCGCATCGGCATTCGTCATGTAGAGGTTGAGGGTTTCATTCCCCCGTCGGCTTCTTTTATTTCTTGAAAAAGAGCCGGAACTTTCGAGCGAATCTTTTCCCACAACTTGAAATCATGACCATGTGGAGATATAATATATTATTGCCGGCGTGGTTTTCATCTTGTACGGTCTGAACATTTTCCGTTTTCAAAGCAAACGGGAAGCAAACCGGAAAAAATGAAGTATCAGTGGTAAAAGGGAAAGAGATTAAGTTGATCGTTCAAGTTCTTTTTGCCCTCACCCTCCACAAAAAAACAACCATTCGAATTAAACGAGGATTCCATGCAATCGATCCTGCACCACCCTATTTCATATTGTTTTATGTTCATTAAGAATAAAGCCGTGCCGGCTTCCTTGCTCTTCCTCTTTTTTGTCGTCGTGTGTTCAAATACAAGAGCACTGGACAGTTCGGGCAAGAGCACACGCGACGAAGCGATTCCCGAATCCATGCGTCAGGCGCAGATGGTTTCCTCGGCGTTTCGGGAAACCTCGCGCAAAGTCATTCCGTCGGTCGTCAAGGTTGTCATTCGTCGCGGCTCACCAGCCAAGCAGGCGGGAACAAAAGACAAGAAGAAGCCGCTCCTTCCTTTCGGCGATTTTTTGCCTGAAGTTCCGGAAGAAGAAGCCATTGAAGGAGTGGGGTCCGGTGTTCTGGTTGATCCTTCCGGTATTGTTTTGACGAATAATCACGTGGTTGCGCAAAGCAACAGCGGAAATATAACGGTCGAATTGGACGATGGTCGCCGCGTTAAGGTCAATTCGCTGAAAAAAGACGAGCAATCCGATCTGGCTGTTTTGACCTTGGAAGAAAAGGGGAACTATCCGTTTCTCAAATTTGGAAACAGTGACCTGCTCGAAATCGGCGACTGGGTTCTGGCCATTGGCAATCCGTTCATGCTGGAATCGTCAGTCAGTGCCGGAATAGTGAGTGCGAAACACCGGCTTTTGGGTAAGAAGGGACACGGGATTTACATTCAGACAGACGCCGCGGTCAACCCGGGCAACAGTGGCGGTCCACTGGTGAACCTCAAGGGAGAAGTCGTTGGAATCAATACGGCCATTGCGTCGCTTTCCGGCGGCAATCAGGGAATCGGCTTTGCGATTCCTTCCAATACGGCACTTTGGGTCATGACCCAACTCATGAAAACCGGCAAGGTCAGTCGCGCCTTTTTGGGGGCAAACGTTGAACGAATCGGTTATGAGGAAGGTCGCAAATACGGACTGGCTCCGCGGCAGGGAGTGCGAATTGCCACGATATATACGGACACGCCGGCTGCCCGGGCAGGTCTGCGAAACAATGATCTCATTCTCGCTTTCGACGGAATCGATATCGACTCCAGAGAAGCTCTCGAAGCCATGATCGAATCGGCCGACACCACCAGGCAACACGAAGTGACCATTTTGCGCGATTACACTCCTGCCCGGCAGAAAATTACAGTTCAATTGCAAATTTGCCCCGATAATTTCGTTGCCGTTCCTTTGGCCGAAAAGGTGATCGAACGAGGCAAGTATTATAATGATCGCGGATTGGGAATCATGGTCATTCCGCTTACTCCTGACGTTGCCAAACGCTATAATTACGTTGGCAAGCAGGGCCTTGTCGTTCTTAACGTCACGCCGGGCTCCAAGGCCTGGAAGAGCGGATTGCGAAACGGCATGCTCGTTACCACGGTCAATTCCGTTCCTGTCCACGATGTCGAAAACTTCAAGCAGAACCTCAAGAAAGCTTCACTGGTAAACGGCATTACACTGGACGTTCTGGCACCCGGGAGCAAAAAACTTACACTGACGATCAAGAAATAAATTTGAAAACGCAAAGAGGATGAGTTTCTCTGCCGTTTTCACCACGCGTTTGTTTTTACCTCACCGGTAAAAAAACAAGTCAAGATCATGCTGCAAAATATTTCCAAGAAAGAGCAAAACATGACCAATCGCCAATCGACGTTACTGTTTGCATTGCTGTTTGTTCTGTCCGCGACTTTTGTGTTCGCGCAGGAACAGACAAAAATTCCCGGGAAAAAACTGATTGAGCTCGGCTGGGATATTCCCAATACCCGGTTTATGAAATCTCACTGGCAAGAAATGGAAAAAACCACTCCGTTCGACGGAATCATGTTTGAGGTTGTTCCTGACAACAGTGAT
>JAQVID010000250.1 GCA_028695865.1 Thermoguttaceae bacterium
TTGACAAGGCTGAAAAAGTCGAGTATCCTATGTGTATTGGAGGAGAGGGGCGTGTTTGCCTTTCGTTTTTTCAGCTTTCGCTCGTAGCTGTTATGCCGACGAAAGAACTTTGCAATCGTCCTGAGATTTTTTTGGTTTCCCTTGTTTTTTTTGTTCTTTCATGATAATATATACTAATTGTAGATGAATTGGTATAAGACAGTGGTTGTTTTTCGATCATCATGTTTTTTAGATACAATAACACGGCTGTCTTTTCACGACTTCATATAAACCAATGTTTTCCTCGATCAAAAAGGAGCCGGACGGTGAAAAAAATGTTTGTTAAGTTGGTAAGAGCGGGCAATCGCCGCTCTTTGGGTGTTATTCACAAGGCACACGCTTTTACTCTTGTGGAACTTTTGGTCGTCATCGCGATCATCGGAATTTTAATTGCTTTGCTTCTGCCGGCAGTTCAAGCGGCTCGCGAGGCGGCCAGACGTATGCAATGTACGAACAATCTCAAGCAGCTTGGTATTGGATTGCACAATTATCATGACGCGTACAATATGTTTCCTGGTCAGCGGGGGCCTCTTTTTAATACATCCCATTGGGGTATTCTTGGCTTTCATGTAACTTTATTGCCGTTTTGTGAGCAGGCTTCCCGTTATCAAACGATTTTGAGTGGTAACAGTGGTACGGGCCTTGGATTTTTCGCGAACAGTCCGGCCATCATGGATAATATCCCCGGCATTCTTTGTCCTTCTGACGGTAATGCCCAGGAACCGGTTGTCGTTCCGAACGCGTTTTCGTCCGGTGGCAGGGCGGTTGCCAAGACGAATTATTGCGGTTCGGTGGGTGACGCGTTAGGTCTGACCGGTGAAGGTTCAATCAATCAACGAGGCTTTTTCGCGGGAGGTGAGGGGCGGACACCGGGCGTCGATACGCACCGTACAACAGTATGGCGAGGAACGCAAGATATTCTGGACGGAACGTCGAATACTATTGCCATGTCTGAAATGGTTGCCGGGCGGGAGGTTGAGCTTTTCCAAATCAAGGGTAATTTCGCTTGCAGTATTGCCTGCGTCAGTGGGACCGAAGGTGCCAACCAGAATGTTCCGCTCTGTGTTAATACGCGCAGTACGGCCGATCCCACGACGTTTACCGGTGTTTCGTCCCAACAGTTTGTTCGAGGCGGTGGGTTTGCTTGTGGAGCGACTTTAATCACCGGATTTCAAACAGTACTTCCCCCAAATGGTCCGACTTGTTATACCAATTCGAATGCCGCGTCCATAGGCTCTGCCGGTTTGTTTTCCGCGACAAGTAATCACAGCGGCGGGGTTAATGTAGTCCTGGCCGATGGAAGCGTTCGTTTTGTCTCCGAAACAATCGATTGCGGTAATCAGAATTATGCCGGTACGGAAATCCTTATTGGCACCAGTCCATTTGGGGTCTGGGGAGCAATGGGATCGATTAACGGAGGGGAATCGGTCGCGCCGTAATCGGACATAATTTGAAATCACAAATTTTGCGGATGAAACCGATTCTTCATCCGCAAAATATATTGCTTAAAATAATAATAATAATAATAATACACTCGACGATATTCGTTGTTCCCTGGCATGTTCCAAAAGTTCTGCTTCCACCGCTCTGTGTTAAGGATGGCCTATAAGAATATTGTCTATTTGTTGTCGTAATCATATTCTGTGTAAATTATAACAATAATCGAACTTGACGCAGTTTTCTTTGCTTTCTTCTTTTTTTGGGGAAATTTTCCGGTATTTTCTTGACAAGTTGGCAATGAATAAATACAATGAGGGACGGAGACTTGTTTTTGCTCGAAGGGAAGAAGTTTGCGCCGTTTGAGCGATCGTTTTCAAATAGCATTTTTGTGAAGTACCCGGCGTAACGTCCCGGGTCATAAAGTATCAAAAAGGGGCCGTCCCGCAAGATACCCAAAGAAAGAAGAAAACCGTGCCGAACTCGTTATTTCAGTACGAAATGTTGCCTACTACGTGGTTTTACGTATCGAGTCTGATGATTCTGGCGACTTTTTTTCGTTTTAACCGTTTTCTGAGTGTCCGTAATTTGGACATTGTCGGGGTTATTATGTTTGCGCCTGGTCTGCTCTGTCTTTCAATGGGGACCAGCGCGAACGACGCGATGACGCAGATCGGGTATCTTTGGCTTGCCGTGGTTGGTTTTCTGGCGTTTTTGCGTATGGTGCTCGACTCGTTCATGGTGCGTCGTCCGCTTTTGGAGCCGAATTTAACGCCGTCCAGTTTAACGTTTGCGTGTATCACACTCATGACGTTTACGGTGGCCAATATTGTGGTCAATCGGGGCGACAAAGTGGAATCAGCCCGGGTTCTTCGATTGGAACAGATTTTGACGATGCAGTCCGAATCCAGTGGCATGTCGTCAACGCGTTTTCTTTCTCGGCCGGGCTACCAGCCTTTCCTTTCGTTGGCTGAAGCAACGAATCGTTTTTTGGCTCCGACGTTTCGGGATCATTTTTCGCTTCGTTCCGGCGTCCCCAACAAAGTCAATTTCGATGTCGTCCCATCCAGTAGTAGTAATACCACCGATTATACCGATACGGCGGAGCAAGGCCAGATGTCGTTTGGTACTTCACGAAAAGCAACGTTTGAAGGAGTGGTGTTGCTTATTTGTATTGCGCTTATTCAGCTTGGTATTCTGCTTGGCTTGATTTTTATCGGGCACTGTCATTTTGGAAATATCAAAACAGGCATTGCGGCCGCGATGTTTTATTTATTGTTGCCCTATGTAACCCAAATGACAGGAACGCTTGATCATTTTCTTCCCGGTCTTTTGATTGTTTCGGCGGTCCTTATTTACCGCAGACCGCTCTTTTCGGGCGTGCTCATTGGCATGGCGGGAGTACTGGTGTTCTATCCCTTCTTCCTGTTGCCGCTTTGGGCAAGTTTTTACTATCGCCGAGGTCTTTTCCGTTTTCTGCTTGGTGCCTTTTCGGCTGTGCTTGCCATGAGTATTGTCCTGTTGTCGTCCCCGGAATCGCTCGGTTCTTATCCGGAGCAACTGGCGCTTCTTTTCGGACATCACTGTCTGCGCGTTGCGCATTATGATGGTTTGTGGAGTTTCTGCCCGACGATTTACCGAATTCCGATCGTGGCCTTTTTTGGAGTCTTTTGTTTTGGACTCCTTTTGTGGCCGGCGAGAAAAAATTTGGCAACGTTGATTTCCTGTTCGGCGATTGTTATGCTTGGCGTGCAATTCTGGATAGGGAATCAGGGCGGTTTGTATATGGCCTGGTATCTGCCTCTTTTGATTTTGACGATTTTCCGTCCGAATTTGGAGGACAGAGTTGCTACGGCAACAGTTACCGAAGTATCTGCAGGAGGAAACGGGTGAAAAAGTTGTCAGCTGCCGAATTGGAACGTTACAAGAATATACTGCTGCTTTTACGGAGCCGTTTCCGGGGTGACATCAACATACTGATGAAACACGCGGTCAAAAATCCGGTGGAAACGCGAGGTGGTTCCGGTTCGCAAACGCACATGGCCGATCAAGGAAGCGACAGTTTTGATCAGGAATTGTCGTTTACCATGCTGGAGGCGGGATCAGGACGTTTGAGTGAAATTGAAGATGCCCTGTGGCGGATTGAAAATGGAACCTATGGTATTTGTGAAGATTGCCAAACCCGTATTCCCAAGGCCCGACTCGATGCCATTCCGTACACAGCTCTTTGTGTCAAGTGTTCAACAGAGCGAAGCAATAGTCGTTGACGGGCCTGGACGCTGGTTGAACGCTGGCTGCTTGGCGGTTCATCCAAAAACGTTTTGCCGGGCACGGACATTTTTGTATGGCGCTTGTCGCTTTGATTCCGATGGAAAGTATCCTGCATGAACAATTTGAAGTTACGTCTGTTTCGTTTTTTTTGCGTTGTATTTCTGGGAGTCCTTGCGGACCTTTGGACAAAAGCAGCGATTTTTAATCGGTTGGGAGCCCCGGGTGCCAGAGAAACATGGTGGTTAATTCCCAATGTTTTCGGTTTTCAAACCAGTTTGAATCAAGGCGCCTTGTTCGGAATAGGGCAAGGGAAGATCGTTCTTTTTGTGATGTTTTCCATTGTGGCCATTGTTGGAATCCTTGTCTGGCTTGTTTATGACAGACGAAAGAGTTTGTATATTACTTTTACTCTGGGCATGATTACAGCCGGCATTTTGGGCAATCTGTGGGACCGTTTGGGGCTACACCATTTGGAATGGACGCAGTTTGATGTTTTGACCGGGCAGTGCACGCCCGAGATGGTCGGCACGCGTGTTCATGCTGTGCGCGACTGGATCCTTGTCATGATCGGTTCTTACCATTGGCCCAACTTCAATATTGCCGACTCTCTTCTGGTCTGCGGCGCGATTTTGATTTTTCTCTATGCCTGGATTTGGGGGGATGAATTTGCAGTCGAAAAAGCCAGGTCGGAATCGTCAGGGCAAGCCGGGCAATCTGACCAAACGAACGAAGTTGCAAACTGATTGAAAATACAATTCGCCCTTTTTACTTTTTTCACGTTATGGAGTCGTTATGCAAAAAGAAGCACATGAAAAACTTAGAATGACCCTGACCTGGTTTTTTGTCCTTGGACTGGCGGCTCTTGTTTTTGTGAGTGCCTCGGCTTGGGAATATCAGCCCATCGTCGAAGAAATGATCTTTTTCGGATCGTGTTTCCTGGTTGGAGTTGGAGTTATTGGTCGGGCATGGTGCGCAGTTTATATTTCCGGCAGAAAAGACGGTATGCTGGTTCAGTCAGGACCATATGCGATGTGCCGTCATCCGCTTTACTTTTTCAGTTTCCTTGCCGCGATTGGTGTCGGTTTTGGAACGGAAACGCTTACGATTCCGGCAATCGTCGTCATTGCTTCTGCGATTTATTATCCCATTGTCATCGCTTCCGAGGAACGGCGCCTTGAGGCCCTGTTTGGCGATGAGTTTCGAATTTATGCCAAACGCGTTCCTTCCTTTTTTCCCCGTTGGTCACTCCTTAAGGGGAACGAGCCGGACGCCTGGCCGGTTTGTACTGTTGCGGTTCGGCGAACACTCTTCGATTTGCTCTGGTTCTTCTGGATCGTCGGATTGCTTGAACTGATTGAAGCGTTTCACGAAACGAATGTTGTGCCGGTCATGATTCTTTTGTATTGAACAAAAACGTTTTTCACGCAAAAACAGATGAGACCTGTTCAACTTGTCTGTTCGTCACGCGGCAAGACGCCTGTTTTCCAATCGTGAATGGGGAGCTTCGCTCCTAAAAAAGACGTATCACGTATCCGTAATATAAAACGGCAGAATAACAGCAATATACAACAATATAACGAAAGGGTAAACAATAAACAATGCTTTGAATCATTTCTCTACTTGACAAGGTTGAGAGCCCTTTGTACAATGGAGGTTGTGAGATATATGATGAACTCCTATGTATTGCCTTAAAACCGTTTTTGCCACGAGATTACTTGCAGGAAGGCTCAACCATGAAAAGAATGATCGCTTGTTTACTTGTTTGTGTTACTCTTGTCGCGTTGTCGGCCTGTTGCCCCAAAACAACAGAGCCCATCGCCCAACCGGCCGAGCCCGTCGCCCAACCGGCTGAGCCCGTCGACAAACCGGCTGAACCCGTCGCCAAACCGGCTGAACCCGTCGCCAAACCGGCTGAACCCGTCGCCAAACCGGCTGAACCCGCCGCCCAACCGGTTGCCGGGAAGCTTAAAGT
>JAQVID010000251.1 GCA_028695865.1 Thermoguttaceae bacterium
GCAACTTCTCTCGCCTGAAGAAGCAACCGAGACGCTTGTCAATTTAGCCAATCTTCGCGGTGGTCCTGACAATATCACCGTAACGGTTGCCAAAGTGACCGCAATTCCTTCGCAGGAGGAGAAAAAGAGTGACCCTGTTTTGGAGAAACGGCCTCGCCCGTCGACGATGGCGTTGTCGCTTCTTGTTTGTGCTTTGGTTGCTCTCATATTTTCGTTTGCCTGGATTATTTCCGGGCAAGAGTCCAAAGCGGTACCGATTGTAACCATTCTGCTTTCGATAGTATTTTCATGCGGATTTATAGTTGCGGCACACAAATCGATTTTTCCAGCGTCTTATCAGCGGTCCTTTATAGCACCATTGGGCCACGCTCCTTATTCAACGGCTTCGGCGATACCCAATCCGTCTTTTGCGGCGAAGTTGACGGATATCAAGCGTCAACTGATCGAAGCAGTGTATAAACATGGAATTCTTGCCGATCATACCGGTTTCCAATCATGGGAAGCGCAATTGCAGCAAGCGCAGGAGACAGGTAATTTTGGGGAAGTCATTCGTAATGACGCGAGAATCATTAATTTTCTTATGGCGGAGATCAAAAAAACGTCAATGGATCAAACTCAAGGAGACAGTTGACCCCATGCTTGCCAAGCGTATTATACCGTGTCTTGATGTGAATCAGGGTCGAGTTGTAAAAGGGACGAATTTTCTGGAACTTCGAGACGCGGGCGACCCTGTGGAAATTGCCCGACGGTACGAACAGGAAGGAGCGGATGAGCTTGTTTTTCTCGATATTACGGCCAGTTATGAGCACCGCGACATTATTCTGGATGTAGTTCGGCGAACCGCGGATGTGATTTTCATGCCGCTTACCGTTGGCGGCGGCATTCGTTCAATCGACGATATTCGCAACTTGCTCAATGCGGGAGCCGATAAGGTTTCGATTAATTCAGCCGCGGTCCGTAATCCTGATTTGATCAATCAGGCTTCACAGCGATTTGGTTCGCAGTGTATTACGGTAAATATTGATCCCAAGCGGGTTACGCGAGCCGGTCATGAAACGCGGGAAGTCTTTATCGATGGTGGTCGTGTGCCCACTGGTCTTGAACCGGTTGCCTGGGCTCAAGAGGTCGAGCGTCGTGGAGCTGGTGAAATAGTACTTACCTCCATGGACGCTGATGGTACCAGGGATGGTTACGATCTGGAAATTACGAGGGCAGTTGCTGAAAGTGTCAGAATTCCTGTCGTTGCCAGCGGGGGGGCGGGTAATCCTCAACATTTGGTTGACGCTGTGTTATTGGGTAAGGCACAAGCTGTTTTGGCCGCGGGAATTTTTCATTTTGGTGATTACACGATTGCTCAAACAAAGCGGGTGATGTTCGAGCATGGTATTCCAGTGCGTCTGTAATGGTGGAACGGGAAAAGAGGCATGAGGAGCGGTGGAACGGGAAAATATTTGCCCTGACAATAATATAGTGTGATAACAATAGTTTTTTGTGTCTATTTTTTCTTTTGAATCAGGGCAAGGCGTTTCAGGCAGGATACCATGTCGTTCGGGATGAAAAAATCGGGAAAAAGTTGTTAAACCGAACAGCCTTTTGTTTTCAAAAAAGCAAAAGCGTGTATAATATATTGGGTTTTATTTTTGTGGACGAAGAAAAAACATGTCTTTGACGCCGGAGGTCCTGACAGTTGAGTTTCGTTTGCAAGTGAAATCCGATTTTTGGCCGGCCTCGTATTCTTGTCTTATATGCCGGTTGGTTATCCTGACGCGAAGGAGTATACAAATGTCCACACCAGAAAATGCACAAAAGAACGATTTCCCGGAACGACTGATTAAGAAACAGCAGGAGTTCGAAATTGACAAGCTTTTTACGGCCTTGGTCAAATTGGAAGGGAGTGACCTTCACTTGAAAGTTGATCGTCCGCCTTATATTCGAGTGAAAGGTTCGCTTCGAACGCTGAATCGTGGTCCGATTAACGACGAAGAGATGGTCCGATTGATTTATCCCATGATGGACGAGCGTAACCGCAAGATTTATGAGCGTGACGGCGGAGCAGATTTTGCTCACAGTTGCGTTGTCGATGGAGTTCGTTGGCGTTTTCGTGTGAATGTTCTTACGCAAATGGGGCACATGGGTTTGGTTGCCCGACGAATCAATAATTTTATTCCCGAACTGGAAAAATTGCATTTGCCGGTTGTGCTTTATGAACTTTGCAAGCATTCCCAGGGAATGGTTCTTTTGGCAGGAGTGACCGGTTCGGGAAAATCGACCACAATCGCGTCGATGCTTAACTGGGTCAATCGAAATTATAAAAAACATATTTTGACCTTGGAAGACCCGATTGAATTCATGTTCATGGAAGAACAGTGTTTGATCAATCAGCGGGAGATCGGGCAAGATGTGGTAGACTTTGGAGTGGGCATGAAGCATGCGGTCCGAGAAGACCCGGATGTCATGCTTGTTGGAGAAATGCGAGACCGCGAGACATTTGAAACGGCCATTCACGCGGCAGAAACAGGTCACTTGGTTTTCGGAACCATTCACGCGTCGAGTGCGCCAAGTACGATTGGTCGTATTCTTGACCTTTTTCCGGCGGACATGCACAAGGCGATTCGCAGTGCTTTGGCGATGAACCTTAAAGGAATTGTTGCCCAAAAACTTCTTCCGTCGATTCTTCCTGGTACCTCGCGAGTTCCTACCGTTGAGGTTATGATCATGACGAGTATCATTCGTAAGTTGATACTTGAGGAGCAAGACGAGAAACTGGGCGATGCGATTCGAATTGGCGCCCAAGAAGGAATGCAAGACTTCACAATGAGTCTCAAAAGCTTGGTTCAAGCCAAAAAGATTGACCGAGCCACGGCGTTTGAAGTTGCTCCCAATATTGAGTCGTTGAAGATGGCACTCAAAGGCATCGAAGTCAAAGAGCCTGGTATTTTGTAGTGCGGCCAGGTTGTACTTGGCGGACTAGCGGATATAAAAACACTTATAAAATACATCAATGAATAAGAAGGCCTCTTTCCCGAGGCTTTCGCATGTACGATACACGATTTCAGGAAACAGATCAATGGAAACAGTTTTAGGCCAAACGACGGAAAGCGCGGAAGTACTTCGGGACAAAGAGTACCGAAAACGTTTGTATTGCGTGTTTTCTTTCTTTTTCATGTTTTTAGTAGTGGTATCAGTCTTTTTGATTTCGCCTTCTAAAAGCGAAGCTCAGCCGCCTTCAAAAGCACCTGCTTTGAAGCGCCTGTTCTCTGAAGAAGAACAGGGCAAGATTCAGAATATGGGCGACAAAATAAAAAATGAGGGTTGGCGTAAAAAAGGCGCAGGACATTACTTCAGTATCGTCAAGATTCTTTTGCTGATAGTTGTTTTCTGGCTTTGGGTGGCGACGACGAGTTGGGCTAATAATGACGCGGAGCGATTGGGGGATCCTGACCGCAGCTATTGGAATGGTTTGCAGGTCATCATCTTTCCGGCCTCATTTTTCCCGGCGTTAATTATACCCGTTTTTTGGATATCGTTCCCGATCGTCATTCTGACGTGGTTTGTTCCGCTGATGTGTTATGTTTCTCACCGTAACGCACCGCTTTTGGACGCGGATAAAGTGATGACGCCCGGGCACATTGTATTTGTCTTTCGAAAAATGCTTGGTCTCAAAGTTGCACCCAAGAAAATGGCCTATGAGCTTGGTTCTCCCATTAAGCTCAAATCGGGTGGAAAAAACGTGGACGATCAGACGAAATCAGCCCGAACCATTTTGGCCCGGAACATGCCCGGCTTCAATCCGTTCCGTGAAGTACTGTATAATTCTCTCAAACGAAACGCAACGGCCGTCGTTCTTACTTTTGAACCGGAAACGGTGAAGATTCAGTTTCAGCTTGACGGTGTGTGGCACCCGACCGAAGGGATTTTCCGCCGGCCTCTTACGGGCGAGGATTCGGTCCAGATAGCCGATGCGGTCAAGACCCTGGTGGGAGCCAATGTAGAAGATAAAAAGAGTCGGCAATTCGGTCTCTTCCATATAGAATACGACAGAAAAGGAAAGGCGGACGCCGAGTTCATTTCGCAAGGTACGCCAACCGGAGAACAGTTTGCCATTCGTTATATGATGAAGAAGATTCCGTTCACGACACTCGACCAGATTGGAATGTATCCTGACCGGCAGAAGAAATTCCGGGAACTTCTCAATGCCGACCGAGGCGTATTTGTCATTTCAGCGCAAAACGGGCAAGGACTCAAAACGCTTACAAACGTTGCTTTTAATGTTGCGGACCGGTTTACGCGTGACTTTGCGACCGTTGAGGATGTCCAGAATCCTTACCTGGGGATTGAAAACGTTACGCTTACGACATATGATTCCGCCAAAGGGCAAAAAGCGCTTGATGTTCTGCCGGATGTCTTTTTCCGTGAACCGAAAGTTGTTTTGTTGCGAGACCTGGGTGGTCCTGAAACGCTCAAACTGTGCTGTGAAGAAGTTGCGAACGACCGTGTAATTATAACGACGTTTCGCGGCAAGGATTCCGTTGATACGCTTATGAAACTGATTGCGTCCGGAGTCGATCACAAACTGATTGCCAAAACGCTTTCGGGCATTGTTACCCAAAAGCTTGTACGACTTTTGTGTGAAACGTGTAAAGAAGAAATACCGGCCAATCCTCAGGTACTTCAGAGGTTGGGACTCAAGCCAGACAGTGTTGAGTCGTTGTACCGCAAGCGAGTTCATCCGGAACCGGAACCGGGCAAACGTGATAATTACGTTCCTTGCAAAGCATGTCAGGAAATTGGATATTTGGGACGAACGGCCATATTCGACTTTTTGGAAATAACACCTGAATTGCGGGAAATCATTGCCACTAATCCAACGGAAGCGGCGATTCGTCAAGCGGTATTCAAAAGCGGACAGCGTGGTTATCTTGTCGATGGCGCACGACTGGTTGCCGATGGTCTTACTTCGTTTGAGGAATTTGCCCGATGTATGAAATAATCATGAAACAGGCGGCCGTGTATTCCGGCTGTTTCGTGTAATACCGGTTCCTTTGCAGTTTCCTGTTATGCGGTATTAGCCTTGAGTGTTTTTGATGAAAACAGGAATGGCGGCAGGAAAACGGAAGTGTCGGTTGTATCATAAGAATTTTTTAACCTTTCATTTTTGAGGTGCACATATGAGTTTGTTCATGGGATATCCGCCAATTTACATGATTGGTGTTATAGCAGTCCTTTTGTCGATTCTTGCCTTTTGTCGTAACGATACGATTTGGGGAACGCTCATTAAAATGTTCAATGTTTTCTTCGCGACAATGGTTGCGGTCAACTTTTTCGAACCGGTTGCCAATATGTTCGACGGTTTCATGTCGGCAATGGCCTATTACAACGACATGATTGCCTTTTTCCTGATTTTTTGCGTTACCATGGAAATTCTCGTTGAGATATCCAATCGGTTGTCAAAGGTCAATGTTGCTTTTTCCGCCAAGACGAATCTCATTGGGAACTATATCCTTTTGTTTGTTTTGTTCGTAGGGTTTTACAGCGTTTCGGCGTTTGTCTTTATGACAGCGCTTCCGGAAGCGCCCAGGGTTGCTAATGAATATCGTTATCCACCCACTTTGAATTTTTTGCAATATACGTCGCGAACATCACTCAAACCGATGGGCGCCGAACCGCACCAGTTTGAAGTTGCAACTTTCCTGAAGAATCAGAACGGTCGCAAT
>JAQVID010000252.1 GCA_028695865.1 Thermoguttaceae bacterium
ATTGGCTTGAAGTCCCAGATACCCATCTCCCCCGAAGTAGAGAAAATCGCGTCCCCCCACGGTAACGGTGGCATCGGGAGGACCATCGAAACGAAACAAATCGTCCCCGCCGGAAGATTTTTCTTTCCATTTGTTTTCCGGAGAAACAAATTGGTCAGGGCGTGGATCAGGGAGTCGTTTTTTGTTATCAAAATTCATCGTATTGTATCTTATATCCGTTCAATATAACAAATAAGGCAAAAGCAGGGGGTTATCCGAGATTTTTTTCATTTTCGGGTCCACCCCCTGTTGACAGGCGAATCATATAAATCTTTGTCCAACAAGGCAAGAGCATTTTTTATCTGTTTTAAAATAAAAAAATTCCTCCCTTTCACAGGGGGATGTGATTTATTTGCTCGTTTGGGTAAGGCAGGCAAGGCCGTACCGGGAGGTCGCTCGCGACCGTAATAAGGGAGTGTTGGGTCTCATTCGAACCACTCACTCTCTCATAGCGTTCGTTTCACTCGCTCCATGTACGGCCTTGCGGGAATTTCCTGCCTGTGAACAGGAAGAAAAATTCGGATATTTGTCCGATTTGGACTTGATTCAAAATAATAAAACAGGTAGAATCAAAATGGACGATGTTCCGTATTTTCGTTTTTTTTTGGGGGGGCAGGCATTTGTTTGTACTGCTTTGGGAATTTTCAGGAAACCGCCACGGTCAACTATTTTGGCGTACGATTTTTAGGGTGTTGACCTTTGAAAACACCGGAGTATTTTTTCATGAGTCAGGGAAGATTGAACACGAATTCGTTTGCAAGGAACGCGTCGCTTAGAATCGTTCGATTCCCGGGCGAAGAGGAAGAACTGCTTTCTGTCGAAGACAAGGAATCCGTATTAGCGAGTGGTCGCGCGATATTGCAACGTGAAAGTCAGGCCGTTCAGGCCTTATCCGATCGCCTGGGAGACGACTTCTGTCGGGCAGCAGGAATGATTCTTCGTTGTCGCGGTTGTGTAATCGTCTGTGGAATCGGCAAAGCGGGGCACGTGGGTCGAAAGATTTCCGCGACATTTGCCTCGACTGGAACGCCCAGTTGGTTTCTTTCCCCTTCGGAAGCGATTCACGGAGACTTGGGGTGTCTGCGGTCCGAAGATGTTTTGCTCATTCTGTCTTACAGTGGAGAGACCGAAGAAATCACCCGGCTTTTGCCCTGTTTTCGCGAAAGAAATCTGGTCGTGATCGCCATAACGACTCGAAAAGAAAGTACGCTTGGGCAAGGAAGTACGGTCACCATACCGCTGGGAACACTTGCGGAAGCGGACCGATTCAATCTTGCGCCCAGTACCAGTTCCACCGCCATGCTTGCCTTGGGCGACGCGATTGCTTTGACCGTGAGCGCGACCCGGGGATTTCGCGCGGAAGACTTCGCGAAATTTCATCCAGGCGGAAGTTTGGGACGCCGTTTGGCCAAGGTGGAAGACTACATGAGGCCTCTGCGTCAGTGTCGTATTTCGCACGACAAGAAAACGATTCGCGAGATTTTCGTTGAGAGTCATTTGCCCGGTCGTCGGCCTGGAGCCATTCTCCTGGTTGACGACAATGGCCGACTTTCGGGCATTTTTACGGACAGCGACCTGGCCAAGCTGTTCGAGACCGGCGATTGCGATGTTCTGGACCGAATTGTATGCGAAGTCATGACCAAATCGCCGAAGGTGGTTCGCTACGGTGCAGGCATGCCTCAAGCGATAGCGTTAATGGGCGAGAAAAAAATCAGCGAACTTCCAGTGCTCGACGATAACAATGTCCCTGTCGGCATGCTTGATATCACCGACCTTGTCGCTTTTGGTCTTGAATCGGGCGACTGACGCGTCTTTTACCAGATGGTCTCAACGACGACCGGACGGCCTTCTTCCAACGCTTCGGCCAACCTTGCCAGCGCATCGGTTTCGATCTGGCGAACACGTTCTCTGGTTAAGCCGAGAGTTTCGCCAATTTCTTTCAGCGTTTGCGGGGTATTGTCGCCAATACCGAATCGCATGCGAAGTACGGCCGCTTCCCGGGGGTCCATGATATCCAACTGCTCCATCACAAACTTCAAGTTGTCATTTTCGAGCATTTCCTCATCGGGTCCGCGGTGACGTTCGTCCATGACCATCTCACCGAGAGTCCAACCGGATTCGGCTTGATCGGTTTGGGGCGTCAGATTGTAAATGAGGATTGCCTTTTTGATGATTGCAAGTTTTTTCCGTGGAACGCCGAGCAGACGCCCGACTTCTTCCGGGGTTGGCATCCGCCCCAGTTCGTCGAACAGTCGCGAGGTTGCCCGACGCCATTTGGAGAGTAACTCAACCATATATGCCGGAATTCGGATTGTCTTTGCCGAGTTGATCAAAGCCCGTTTGATCGACTGCTTGATCCAGTAACTCGCATAGGTTGAAAAGCGGGTTCCCACATTGGGGTCAAATCCTTCGACTGCTCGCAACAGTCCAAGATTGCCCTCTTCAATCAGGTCCTGAAGTCCAAGCCCTTTACCCGTATAACCACGCGCGATATTAACCACAAGTCGCAAATTGGCCCGGACCATCCGATCACGTGCTTCAAGGTCACCATTGCCAATGGCTACGGCGAGCATCATTTCTTCTTCAGCAGTCAACAGTGGAGTTGTGTTTATATCTCGCAAGTAGGTTTCAAGAGGCGACCGTACGCATGACCCTGCTTCGTCTTCATCTTTGTAAATTTTCGACATGTACCACTCATTCGTTGTAAGTATGATTATTCCGATCCGGGACAACATGAAGACCGCTTGTCGGCTCATGCAGCCCGGCACCATGACATCGTGCCAGGCACGGACATATAATATAAAAGGACAAATAATATAAAAGGACACTGGGCGAAAGTTGTTTTCCCCCAACCGGTGAGTAACGATATTTGAAGATAATATTGTTCATACTAGATAAATCGGATAAATCACACAAAGTCACAAGGAAGGATAAAATAAAACCGAAGATTTTGGTTAAGCAGACACAGAGGGTTGTATGAGTAATATGACTTATACCATGTATTTTATACCGTACACGTTTCTAAGGTCGCAAAACGGCAAATTTTTTGTCAAAAAAAGAGTTTTTTTATGATTTTTCCGGAATTCCTCTTGAAAAACCCAGTTTATTTAACTACAACAGACTTCGTGGGCAAATTTAAATCACCAAACTACCGGAAAGTGTCCATCCTTTTTGTTGTCAATTAAACGTCTATTTTGACAATTTTTTGGCGATTTTATGAAGTGTAGGCGTAACTCCTTTGTGCAACGCGGGTTACGAAAGACAAACTGATGTTGACACAAAAGTAAAAATAGCTATAATCAATATTATTGGGAACACTGGTAAAAGCGGAAGCTTGAAGCTTTATAGATATTTCGGAAAACAGGAAAAAAGGGTAATTCCACATGGCAATTAAGACTGTATTCACAACGGGCGAAGCTGCGAAGATTTGCAAAGTTAGTCAACAAACGATCATTCGTTGCTTCGATTCTGGGCAACTGAAAGGATTCAGAGTACCGGGAAGTCGTTTTCGTAGAATTCCGCGGGACCAGCTTTTTCATTTCATGCGGGAAAACGGTATTCCGACAGACGCGCTTGAAAGCGGCAAGCGTAAAGTGCTTGTCGTGGATGACGATCAGGATTTGGTTGAGCTGATCGTCGATGTACTGGAACGAGACGGGCGTTTTGAAACCCGTTCAGTCAACAATGGATTTGACGCCGGTATGATGGTGAAAGAATATCGGCCCGACCTGATCGTACTCGATGTCATGCTTCCGGATATCAATGGGAAGGACGTTTGCCTGCGAGTCCGCAGTGACAAGTCCCTGGAAGAGGTCAAGATTATCTGCATTTCCGGCATGGTTGAGGAAGACCGAATTCAACAATTGAAAGAAGCAGGAGCAAACGCGTTTCTTCACAAGCCGTTCGAGATGGAAAAATTGATCGAACAGATGTGCAGTCTTTTGGAGATAGAGTCTTTTATCTGAGCTAAAACTTTTACCGTTTTTGACCCTGCGTTTTTTGAGTAGTGTTGACAATCCGGGCCCTGTTCTTGCAGCGGGATCCGGTTGTTTTTTTTGGCAAAGCATACATGATCTCACACGAAAATTCATGTGGTGCGGCCTGTGTATCCCGGTTTTCTGAAGGTGACCCGGGAACAAGTCAGGTTCGATGCAGAATCGGAAGTAAAATGAACGACGACAATGCGCAATCGTCTGAATGTCCGTTTGACGCGACTTTGATTCAAGTCAATCTTGATGCCATGGCCGAATTTGCCGCGGGAGTCGGGCACGAGCTCAATAATCCCTTGGCGATTATCAGTGGTTACGCTCAACTTATGCTCCGGGAAGCGGAAGACCCGAAACAACGTCAATATCTTTCGACGATCGTAGCCCAAACACGGCGTGCGCACGAGATGATTGCGGACATACGTCTTTTTGCCCGGCCTCCAGTTCCACAGTGGTCGCGGTTCGACTTGAAGACGGTGCTGGAGGAGTGCACAGAACACCTCAATTCGTGGGGACGTGGTCGCATAACCTTTTCGGTGACCGAAATACCGGAACAAATTGAAATCGAATCCGATCGGAGCCAACTCATCACGATTATTTTATCGCTTGGGCGTAACGCGCTTGAAGCGGCGCCGGACGATGGCAGTGGTTTGTGTGTTATTCGCGCTGGCTGTGTGGACGATGAGCGCGTCTTGATTGACGTGGAAGACAATGGTCCAGGTATTCCGGACGAGATACGTGATAAAGTATTTTTTCCTTTTTACAGTGGACGTCAGGCGGGACGAGGGCTTGGTTTTGGACTCCCCAAGGCGTGGAAATTACTTGAAGGGCTTGGAGGAACGATCCATCTGGTTGGGGGGAAGAGTTTTGCGTCCGGCTGTTGTTGGAGAATCTCATTATCACATAAAAAGACCGATACAGCCGAGAGCCGACAAACAGCAATGGGAATTGAGGACTCCGCGCTTAAGGCAACCGAATTGACAGACAGTCATTCGGACGTTGCCGACACAAACATATCTGATTTATCTTGAGATATCGATCTATCTGGCGTCAAACTTATGAACCGTGAATGAGAGACAACAGCCCGGTCGGAAGCAAATGACATCGGAAGCGAATGACAGACGACCGATACATCAGTTTTGGTGATTCACTTACTGTTTATCTTTCAGAAGGCGGCAGGATTCAGACCGAACGATACGAAAAATCAACAAGTGAAACCGGAATGAAACAGGCAAGCGGCACCACTATCCCGATCATCACGGGGGAAACATTTCCTGAGCATGGCAGTTTGGCCAGTCACAGAAAATGAAGCTTGATCTGTTTTGGAGCAAGTGATTGAAATATTCACAGAGGAAACCCAAAACAGAAGCTTTTTTTATCCGCACAGATACGCGACCACAAAGAAAAGAGAAAGCGGTTTCCCGCTTTCATCTTTCAGATCACATACTGTGCCGAAGAATCGAATACCAGAAGCAACGGCTGTTCTTCATCCCCGAAACAGGGTAGAAGACCAAGCAGCATACTGCCGGAATTCGGCGAGATTTTTACAAACTCACTTCGCGCATCGCTTGCAGCCAGCGGCCTTCTTGGGAGCGGCAGCTTTCTTGGGGGCGGCGGCCTTTTTGGGGGCAGCAGCTTTCTTGGGTGCAGCAGCTTTCTTGGGGGCAGCTCCTT
>JAQVID010000253.1 GCA_028695865.1 Thermoguttaceae bacterium
ACGACTGGTTCCAAACGCTGTTCGTCGTATGTCGGAACAAAGTCAACCGTGTCCATTTTGAGGTCTTCGAGGATCGCGGCAGCCATACCGGACAGACGGGCCTCTGTATAACGCATGGCGGCGGCAGGCAAACCGGCAATAGAGCCAAAATTACCCTGCTTGTCTACCAGAACATGACGCATATTCCAGTCTTGGGCCATACGGACGAGAGTAGGATAAATCACCTGTTCGCCGTGCGGGTGATAATTACCGCTTGTATCGCCGGAAATTTTTGCGCACTTCACACGTGCCGAGCCCGGACTAAGACCAATATCGTTCATGGCAACCAAAATACGCCGCTGAGACGGCTTGAGACCATCGCGGACATCGGGAATTGCCCGGCTGATAATCACGCTCATCGCGTAAGTCAGATAACTTCCCTTCATTTCGTCTTCGATAGAAAGACGCAGAAGCTTGGTACCATCGGGAAGATAAAGATGACCATCTTCGCGCAATATCGGAATAAGCGCGTTGGGTTCGGTACTCTTTCCTGTTCCGTTGTCAGAACCTTGCCCCGAAGGAACCGCAGGAATATTGTCCGAATTGTTTTTCTTCGAAGCATCGGAGTTATCCTGATTGTTATTGGCAGGGTCATTCGGTGGATTTTGGTTATCGAAAGACAAAGCTCGCCCCCTTACTGAATAGTGTTTTTATTGGTGTTTATTGAACTTTCGTTCAATATCACTTGGTTTTTCCCACAATGTACGTTCCCGGCAACCGGCACGGACAGCACCAAAACAGACCTGCTGCCTCACCGGTTTCTCGAAAGAAAATATGTCCAAAAGACACAAATTCCCAACTCTTTATTATATCATCATACCGAATTTCAACAAGGCTTGACCGAAAAAAACATGCGGAAAGAACGCGATACACACAATTTTTGCTTGGTGTGAGCGGGGGAGGAGAACGAGGAAAAACAATCATTCTCATTCGTCTTCAGGCGGCAATCGCAGCGCGTTACAATAAACAAACTGCATGATTGTTGTTGTGCTTATTGCAACGCCTCTGTTCGTTTTTTCATTGCTGCGGAGCCTGAAATTCCCGTTTTTCGAAGATATTCTAAAGCAAACAGGGCGCCCAGCGCCGAAAAGTCAAGCGTCGGGCCGGAAAGATTCGTCAATTCGTCGCGATGGGGTATTCACCGCGAGCACATAACAGAGAAGTTCATAATCAGGCGGGCGGAGCGTCGAGTTGCGCAAATCCGGAGGACATGAACCTGCGTCGGCTTTCACCTACTGTCCGACGCAACGAAAAAAACAGAACAACGGGTGCCAACTGGAAGAACAACAGGGAACTTGCGCGCGGCGCGAAGTTCCCTGTTTCAGAAGCCAATCGACAGACGCAAGGGGCAGGAAAACGCTCTGCCCGTCACATGAGTGCTCATACCGATTGCGGAGCCTGTGTTGTTTGCTGCTCTTGGGTGATGTTCCAGGCTCGAAGCCCTGACGCGAATAAAACCCAGTACCATCCACTGAAGATCATCTCAATTCCGACAAACAGGCCAATAACCCATAATCCGCTGGACGGCCAATGTTTGTAAATCAAAACGCCAAGCAGGAACGTTACGACGCCATTGAACAGCGTCCAGCCCCAACCGGGGAATGGCGTGACAATCGACGTAATGATTCGGAAAAGTCCGGCGACAATAAAGAAGGCCGCCAGCAGGAAAGTAAGTGTAATCGCGTTGAGCGTCGGGGCGTCAAGCAGCAAGAACCCGACGACCAGATAAAGCAGACCGAGGACCAAATGAAGAAAAAAACCACTCCATTTGCCGGTGTAGAACGAGTTCACGACCTGCATAATTCCGCCGACCATCAGGAGTACACCAATCAGGGCAACGGTCAGAATCGTAACAAAAAACGAGGAACCGATCGACAAAAAACCAAGAACCAAAAGAGTAATACCGAGGAGCATGAAAGGGAACCAGCTCTTGGACATTTTCTTGATTTGGGGCGAGGAAAAAAAACTGGAAAGGCCGCAAAAACCTGCCGGCGCGGGCGGTTCCCAATCATACGGTCCCGATTGGTTGCGGGGGCATTGCGATACAGATTCCGAAGTAAACGATTGGAAGGTCGTCGACGTTTCCGGGCGACCTGAATTGTCATTATTGTCGTTGGACATTGCATAATCTCCTTGAAATTCAATTTTGTTTGGGAAAAGGTTGTCATTTAGGAAACAATAGGCCGGACGAAAACAAAGGAAGCCGGGCGGTAAACTATTCTCCCTTCCGACTTCCGGCAGGCCAATTCCGATTCGGTTTTTCCGGACAGATTGAATTTTTCCGTGACCGCGTATCCCCTTCCTTTTTCTCAAAGGTATGTGATGGATACTGCGATTTTCAGCGACATGCTCCCCGTTTACCTTTGGAAAACGGGGCTTTCAATCCGCACATCACGAAAAATCATGCGAAACGTGTAAAGGGGATACGAATCAGGAAAAACAAGGGATCGTCCGTAAAACAGACCGGGCATTCCATTCAGGTTTACATCCGGTTTAGGTTCACATCCGGTTGTGATTACTTTTTGACACGCACGGTTACGCCAGGAATTTTCCATTGTCCGGAAAGAACGGAAGCGTCCGGGCGGTATATTCTCATCATGAGCATGAACGGACCGGCTGGAGCCGGGAGCCAATTGCTTGTCAAAAGATCGGGCATCTTGTGCTGAATCATAATGTCAAGGCTTCCATCCGGATTGTAAACCAGTGGCATATTGCTTCGAACGGCATATCTCTTCCATTGATTGGAAGTTAAATAATGATTCGAATCATAAAGTGTGACCGACCAGAGGACTTCAGTCGGAGGCGTTGACCCAGCGGGAAAATGCACAATATAATCGTTTCGTCCATCAAGCAATTTGCCATCGGTATCGAAGAACGCGAAGGGATACAAAATTTCACTTTCGATGTCGGCTCCCATGAATTCGTTGGCGACGACGGCACGACGAAGGTAATCGGTGCCATATCGGCCAAAGTTGCGAAAGACGATCCAGTTGTTCTGTTCCGGCTCGCGAAACATACCATAGACGGCGGACTGACGCAGTCTTCCCCGGGCAAAGGGAACGGCAAACTGCATTGCTTGCAATACTTTTGTATCGATTTTTTCGACGTCGAACGACTCACCCGGTGTAATGCCAAGCTCCTTGAGAGTCGCTGTGATTTCCGCGTCGGCTGTTGCCGGAGGATTCTTTTTGAGAAGCTCGGCAAATTCCGTAAAGAATTCCATGGGTGTCATTTCATTTACACGTGTTTCCGGACGCTGTCGCCATTTGTGCGAATCAGCAAATTCAGCCCAAATCTGCTCCAGATGACGAAAGTCCCGCTTGGCTTTTCGATGGAAATAATCGATTGCGTCTTTTCCGTATTCCAAGCCTTCCTTCGAGTAATCTTTTGTTCTAAGCCAAACGCCTTTAATGTATTTCATGAGATCGGACGAAACCTGTTCCGTGCGACTCATCGCATCGTCAATATCGGTTTTCGCGTCTTTTTTTGCCGACCTGGCCGCACGGTCCGTTGCTTTTTCCGCGGATTTCATATCAGCCTTCATACGCTTCTCCACCGCTCCGGCTTTCTGTTCCGCCCGTCGCATGCCTTGCGAGATTTCGGTCGGAATCGCCTTGATCTCGTCGGTCACTTCCCGGATTTCTCCTTCGATTCGACTTTCCACACCAGATGATTTTCGGTCGGCCTTCTTCGGCTCTGCTGCGGGCGTTGAAGGAACGGTGACCGCTTGAGCGTATCGAACGAATCCTAATCGTGTTCGGTATGGCTGCCAAATAACGTGTTGAGTTGGCTCGCTGGACTGGATGTCTTCATCAATCTCCAGTTCGACTTCCTGCGTTGCCGGAGCATCGCTCTGAAGAGACTCTTGCGTTTGTTCCGCAACGTTCTTTTCGACCGCTTGCGCCGCGGCATCGATCTGCTTCGTTTCACTCGCAACTTGTGCTTTGTCGGTCGGAACAGTTGCCTTGTCCGGCTGTTGAGCAGACGGGATAGCAGGAGCGGCTGGTTTGACACCGGCTGGTTTTTGAGACGATACCGCGCTCGGTTGGGCCGGTTTGCTATCGGCCGGAGCCGGAGCTTCCTGGCTATCGCTCTTGGTCGCCGCGGTAGAATCCGAAAGAACAAAGGTATTCCCATTCAATATCGAAAAATCGGTATTCAGGGTCAATGGCATACGCATCGGGCTGGAAGCGTAACGAGCCTGACTTTGCGCGTTCAAATAGTGCAGAAGTCTTGTTTGTGCATCGCTCCGGGACGCGTCTGAAATTGCCTTGACGAAATGTCCCCAGGAGACGACGTCGAACTCATAGAGTGTGCGCGCCGTCGAAGCAATATCAGGGGAACCGTCTGCCCGGGGCGGACCAAGTAAAACGCGATTGATTAGCCAAACGCAATTCGTCGGCGACTTGACGACCGGCATGTCGGCAGGAAATTTCAGTTTACAATTCGGTCCGCATAATACAAAGCATTTCGCGTCGTGCCCGTTAATCTGACGAATGGGAAAATTCTCGGCTTTGGCCTGACCAAACGAATCAATTACGTTTGTCCAGGCATCGAGTAGCGCAAGTACATACGCGTGGCCGGGGGCTTTCGGAAGCAGTATAACCTGGGGTTCCTGTTCCAGATCAAACCATACAAGCGACGTAAGCGCGTCGACGTTTGGACATTCCGTTGTTCGCAGACGCGGGCTGGGCAAGACAGGCATGTACGCCATTTGGTTTACCGGCGCGAAGAATATGCTGTCTGTCATCTCCTTTTGAATTTCGTTCATCAGCACCAAAGGATACGCGTAGGTATACGCGTCCACAATTTTTGTAAAGAGTCGATCACGCTTGGGAGCCTGCCCGGTCGGAACCTGCTTCGATACATTGGTCCCCTGCGATGATTTATCACTGCGCGCTGCTGCTTGATCGGAGGGCGATGGAACAGGAGCCGGTGTCTTCGCGGAAGCCGGCGCGGGCCCAGAGGTTTTCGCCGGTACGCTTCCTGCGTCCTGTTTCGCCGGTGCGACGACTGCTCTCTGGGGCGAACCGGGTTGATTCTTTTCGCTTGCCTTTCCGGCTGCTTTTTCACCTGTCTTCTCGCTCAAGACTGCTGTCGGAGAGACGGGCTTGCCGTATTTGGGAAGAAGCAGTTCGGGACGCGATACCAGAACAGGAGGCAATTCAGCAGTCGATTTCGACGAGGCCAATGGGAACTGCTCGACGGAAGGCTTCGTACTTGTCGAGGTCGGACGGGCAGCGGCAGACGCGGTTTGAGCCTTGGACTTGACGTCGGGGACTTTGACTTCTTCAATAGTATCCGCTGTGGCAGACGTCGCTTTTTCCTCCGCGTTTGTCGAAGCCTGCGATACTTCATTGGGGGAAGCGTCGTCTTTGGATCTCCATCCGAACAAATCCCAGGTTTTTAACGTGCAAGCTGTCGCAATGAATGATCCCACCGCGGTTTTCTTTTGCGTGACGCCGGAAGGCATTTGCCGGACGACATTCCACGCCGCGGCCGTAATCAATACGGCGCAGGCCAAAAGCAAGAACTTTTTTCTAAACAATAATTTTCTCATGTGTCGGTCTCCTTACAAAAGAGTGTTAAATGAAAAACGTTTTTCCGCCGAAGCGTTATACGATCATGCTCATATCAGCAATTGAATATCTACAGGATAG
>JAQVID010000003.1 GCA_028695865.1 Thermoguttaceae bacterium
CGGCTTGCCGCAAACAATATCCTGACTCGTAATGACGAAATCAAATCGCGGCTCCAGTTTGTCTTTTCGCAATACTGCCGACATGGATCGTCGTGAACTGCTTGTACAAACCGCCTTCGGAATACCCTGCCGTTCCAAAGCGTCAAGCAACACAAACAAGCCAGGCATCGGTTCGGCTCCATCGTGCTCCAGAAGCGACAAAAAAATCTCTTCCGACTCTTGCTGCATGGCTTGCCAGTCTTCATGGAGCGAGTAATATTCAATCATGCGCCGGAAGCAATATTCGGCAGGACGCCCCATAATGTCGTCGCACAACTCTTCCGTATATGAACAGTTACGCCGACCCAACAAAACCTCGGCTGCCTTCCAATATACTTTTTCCGTGTCGTACATGAGGCCGTCCATATCGAACGCAACCGCCTCAATTTGTCGCTCTCCTTCCAATGAAAACATCTTTTATTCACCCTGGCTTCCTGTCAGGACACGGCGAAACGTCTTCATACAGGTTTCGGATACGCTGGTTAACAGAACAAACAGGACCGGCGTAACCAAAATTCCAATCAACGTTTCTTCCAACATGCCGCCACACACCGCCGTTCCTATCGCCTGACGCGAATTGGCTCCCGCTCCCGACGCAATGGCCAGTGGCACCACTCCCAATATAAACGCAAACGACGTCATCATGATCGGACGCAATCGAAGAGTGCCTGCCGTGACGGCCGAATCCTTGATGTTCTTGCCTTCCTTGAGGTGCGCATCGCGAGCAAATTCGGTAATCAGAATGGCGTTCTTCGCCGAAAGTCCCACCATCAGAATCAAGCCGATCTGCGTATAAACATTCACATCCATACCGCGAAGCGCCACGGCGAGTATCGCTCCGGAAACGCCAAGCGGAACGGCCATCATGATAATAACCGGCGCCGACCAGCTTTCATATAACGCCGCAAGGGCCAGAAAACCAAAAAGCAATGCCAATACAAATATGACCGCTATCGCCGTACCAACCCGTCGCTCCTGAAACGACATGCCGCTCCAGCCAACCTGAAATCCTTCCGGAAGCTTTTTCGCGTTTGCAAGAAGTGTGTTCATTCCCTCACCGGAACTCTGACCCGATGCCTGAATGCACGTGAGCTGCGTTGAAGCACTCAAATTATACCGGCACAACGTTTGGGGGGCAACAATATCACGGGCGGTTGCGACACTTCGAAGCGGCATTTTTTGTCCGTCCTTGCCCATGACGGGAAGGTCCAGTACCTGATCAATCGTCTTTCGGCTTTCACCCCGCGCTTGAAGTACAACATGGAATACCCGCTCGAAGCGGTTGAAATCGTTCACGTAGTACGAGCCAAGATACGACTGAAGCGAGGAGAAAAGCTCGGTCAGACTGACGCCCATCTTCTTGGCCTTGTCGCGATCAATGTCCAAATATATTTGCGGCACGGTCGGGCGGAACGTTGTTGTCATATTGGCAAAACGACCTGTTTTCATCGAGGAATCGATCAACTCGTTCGCGGCGTCATAAAGCGCAATATCACCATTGCCGCGCACATCAAGCAGTTGCGCTTCTATCCCTCCGCAAGTACCAATACCCGAAATCGCGGGAAGATTGAAGACCAGTATTTGCGCTTCTGGTATTTCATTTCTGAATGTTTGCATCAGTGTTCGCTGAAGTACAAAGGAGTTTTCACTCTTGTCCCGCTGGCTCCACGGTTTAAGACGAACTACACCGAGCATCAGATTTTCAGCGCAACTACCATCGAGCATGGAATATCCGGCGATCATAATTGTATTTTCATGGGCCTTGACGCCGGAGAGTATGTTTTCAATTTTCTTCCGAACGGCAACGGTGCGATCAAGCGTCGCTCCATCAGGAAGTCGAACATCAATAAACAAAACGCCCTGATCTTCGTCCGGAATAAATCCGGTCGGCATGACCTTCATTCCCATCCAAAGCGCAGCAACCAGGCCGATCCAAAAAAGAAGCATGAGAGCCGGCACGCGAATACACTTGTGCAAGTTGTAAGAATAGAAGGAAGCAAAACCATTGAAGCCCCAGTTAAAGAGACGGAACAGGAAAAACTTCTTTCCCTCTTTCTCGGGACGAAGGAATATCGCGCAAAGAGCCGGAGCAATCGTGAGCGCACAAAGAGCCGAAATGAGCACAGCGCCGACAATGGTTAAGGCAAATTGTGTGTACAGAAGACCAACCATACCGGAAATAAAAGTCGTCGGGATGAATACGGAGCACAAAACGCAAGTGGTCCCGACGATCGGCCCGGAAACCTGGTCCATCGATTTTTTCGCGGCGTCCATCGGCGATATGTTTCGCTCTTCGTTTAATATACGCTGCGTATTTTCGACCACCAGAATTGCGTCGTCTACCACAATGCCAATTACGAGCACAAGCCCAAACATGGTAAGTGTATTGAGTGAAAAACCAAACAGGACCATAAGGAAAAAACAACCAACGAGTGAAACAGGAATCGTCAGCGTCGGAATCAAGGCCGCACGCCAATCTTGCAGAAATAAATACACAATTCCAATAACCAGCAAAATCGCAATGACCAGTGTCTCTTCAACTTCCGCTATGGACTCCGTAATGAAAAGTGTTGAATCATAGCCCATGATCAGTTCCAGATTGTTTTGATCAAGTATTGGCTTGAGCTCTTCAATCTTCGCGTTCACTCCTTTCATGACATCAATCGCGTTGGCTCCAGGAGCCTGATAAATACCAAGCGCCGAAGACGGCTTGCCGTTATAAGACGAAGTTCGGTTGTAACTGTATTTTCCCAGTTCAATCCTGGCAACGTCTTTCAGCTTGAGGACACGACCTTGATCGTCTGTCCGAATCACAAGCTCCTCGAACTGCGACGCGTCTGCCAATCGGCCTTGAGTGCGGATCGTGAGCGTCGAAACTTGCTCGCCCGGAATCGGCTGCGCGCCAAGACTTCCGGAAGCAACCTGTACATTCTGCTCCTCAATGATCTTTTGTATTTCCTGTACAGAGATTTTTCGTTGTGCCAAAATATCCGGATCAAGCCAAATACGCATGGAATAGTCTTTGGAGTCCAAAAGACTTGCCTCGCCAACGCCATGTACCCGGGCAAGTTCATCCTTGACGAAAATCGACATGTAATTGCTCAAGTAAAGATCGTCCTTCGAATCGTCTTTCGAACGCAAACAGTAGATTCCCAACATGCTTGGCGATTTCTTTTTCACCGTAATACCCAATCGCCGCACATCGCTTGGAATGCTCGGCTCGGCAAGCGAAACACGGTTTTGTACAAGCACTGTTGACATATCCGGATCGGTACCGATCTCGAAATAAACATTGAGCGTGTAGGAACCGTCAGAACTGCAAGTCGAGGTCATGTAAATCATGTTATCGACGCCGTTGACTTGCTCCTCTATGGGGATTGCGACCGTTTCGACCAGCGTCTGGCAATCGGCACCCGCGTAACTACACGTCACCGTCACAACAGGCGGTACGATGTCAGGAAACTGTGCCATGGGAAGCTTGATGAAGCATACCACGCCCGCAAGCAAAATCATAAGTGAAATTACACAGGAAAAAATCGGACGCTTTATAAAATAATGTGAAAACATGTTATGGTGTCACCGTATCTATTGTGAAAGCTTGTAATCAATGCGCAGAGACCGGTTGGGCCTGCGGAACAGGGGACGCGTTCCCCGGAAGACCTGTCGGACTGCCGGACGGTTTCGTCGAAGCGGGAGCCGCTTTCGGAGGAACCGAGTGGTTTGCCGGAACGCCAAGTTGTGTTTCCTGCGGCAAACGGGGTGCCCGCAATTCGGACTTCACTTCTTGCGCAGGCTTGACCGCGGTTGTACCGTTATCACCGGTTTTCTTTTCTTCAGTCGCCTTTTTTCCAGTCGGATTATCCGAAGAAGCCGAAGACGGGGCGACGTCCTTTTTCTCCGGGGAACCGGACGAAAGAGCTCCTGCGGTTTTGTGGTCCGCGGCAGCATTGGGCTCTGCCGTGCCTTTGACCTCTGTAATCTTGGAACCCATGCGAACCTTTTGGGTTCCGTCGATCACATAAGACTCGCCTTCTTTGAGCCCGGAAACAACCAGACGTTCTCCGGTTTCACTCAATTTCCCCAACACGATTTCCCGTTTTTGAGTCGTTCCTTTTTCGTCAAGAACCCAAACATATTTCGTACTCAAGTCGGTGCACACTCCCTTTTCATCAATGACAAGAGCGCCTTTGACCAGGCCGGCTTCAAGTCGCACGCGGCAAAGTGTTCCAGGGTAGAGTCGGTAATTCGGATTGGCAAATCGGGCACGAAGCGTATTGGTTCCTGTTGAGACATCGATTACATTGTCGTTGTAATCAATAAAGCCTTCATAAGGAAATTCGTTCGAACGCTCACCGGACGAGGCGCCAAGCAGTTGCATTCGACACAGAATGAGTTCTTCAGCCTGCTCTTTTTTGGCAACTTCAATAAGAGCCTTGTTATCGAGTACCTCGATCTCTTTAAACCGGTCGCCCAACTTGCGGCGAAGTTCTTCATAAATTCGGTTCTGAACAAAAATAAAATCACGATCCGTCACTTGAAAATAGACATACATCGGGTCCATGGCCATGAGCGTGGCAAGCGTCTGCGGATTGGACCCGGTACCGTCGACCAAATTACCCTTTTCGACAAGATTTCGACTGATCTTGCCCCGCATCGGTGCTTTGATAATTGTTCGTTCCAGTTGCTTGTGCGCTTCAGCCAAATTTGCTTTTTTGGAAGCAATTTGAGCGGTTGCCTCATTCCACTGCGCCTTCGTTCGATCTATGTCGGCCTGGGTCGTAAATCCTTCCCCTTTTTGCTTTAGCGTCAATTCGCGATCATAGTCAGCCTTCGCCTTGGCGGCATTGGCTTCCGCTATGGCCACGCCCGCGGCCGCTTCTTCGACATCGTTCACGTAGTCGAATTGCTCCAATTTGAACAAGGGAGCGTCTTTTTCAACAATGTCGCCCGGAAGAAAAGAAATTTCTTCCAAATATCCACGAACCCGCGGAACTATGTTTATTGGCTCGGTATATGTGGTCCCAGAAAAATAACGATAATTCTGCACGTCTTTCTTGACGACCTTGCCCAACCGCACCGGAACAGGCGGTTCCTCCCCACGAGGTTGCGGTTTTTCATAGCAGCCGGAAATCAGCAACAATAAAAGAGTTCCACAAACGAATAAAAGATTCTTTTTTGAATGTACGCAACTATACACCCATGTTGTGTGCGTTTTCATAACTGTTCCTTAAGGTTCGAATTAAACATGTTCCCAAAGGGAAATACATATTGTGTCCAGCAGTGATACTCCTGTATGATATAAATTCTAGACGAAACGCAACTTTTTTCCAGTTCTTATTCGTGTAAAACCGGATTTTTTTACAAACTTTCCGCAAAACTTGCTGTTATGAGATTCTTATTTAAAAAAATAATGAAAAACAACGATAAAAGTGAAGTATTGCTATGGCTTTGGAGCAGGTTATTTCTTATAATGCCCCCGCTTGGTTTGGTATGATTCCATCCTTGGCAGGTGCAGGGAATGACTAATTTTATACTACTGATACTTCATTTTTCGGTGATTCACTCCCTGTCTCCCTTCGGACAATGGGGGAATTCAGAACACGCAACACGAAAAATCAAGTAAAACCGGTATAATACACAAACAGAATCCGCTTTTTCGTCCGGAAAATATCGTGTGACGCCCATCGCGTCTCAGCCGTTTTCCGGTTGCAAAAAAGCCCTTTATACACAGGAATTGGTTGCATGCGCGGACAAGGATGTCCGAAAGAAAAAAACAGGAACCGGACTGCCCGAATATTTCCGCGGGGGTCTTGTTTTATTCTGTTTTTGCTTTTTGCCTGGGGAACGCAAATTTTCCCTCTGTCCGCTTATGCGCAGGAACAAACCCTTTTCCATCCCGGAAATCTGCGGCTCAATTTTACCTGGTGTTCCGAAGAGCCTGAACTCTGGAACGGTGAAATCTTTTTGTCCGCAGGTGGTTTTTCTCAATCGGTCATTCTCGGAAAAGACCCGACAAATCCGCAAACATTTTCTTTTGAAACCGCAAGTCAAGGAAAAATCACGTTTTGTACCACACGCCAGAACATTTTCTGCGGAGTTCAAACCACGGTTCACGCTCAGTTAAACGCGACACTAACGGTGAATTTGCGTAATCCGCGATGGAAAGAGGGCATTTCACGCTCCATGATGCTCAGCGACCTTGTTCGCGGACCGGTATATGTTCCATTTGACAACAAGGAAAACGGCCTTCTGATCGAACGCGTCGTCGGTGACGACTTGCCTGTTTGGGTGACAAGCGATTCGGCCAACGCGACCAGTGGCGGATTACCGTCGCTCGTTTTCGAACAAGGGGATACGATGCGCGTCGCCGTTTTTCCACGCACAGCACATTACGCGGGAGAAGAAGGACTCCTTTTAACGGCCAGACTTGTTCGATCAGAACAGCCTCAAACAGAACTGTGGAGTCAGGTTCTCCAGATTCCTGTCCCGTCCCCGAAAACACAGTACGATTTTTTAGTCACGCTCCCGAACATGGCCGGACCATTCGATCTTCAGTTGACCTTGGCCCGAAAGAAACAGGGGTTCAGTCTGATTCCCACGCGGGATGCTCAAAAGAAACTGATTCTCGCCCAGCGCACGATTCAAGGGGTCATCGTTCCCCCTGTCGCCGCCGTGGGAAAAGCGTCTTCCCGGGAAGAAGTGGAACCATCGTTCGACATGCGCAACGGACTGCTCGAAACCATCGATCCAACCAATCCGTCATGGTGGAAAGTGTTCTCACGCAATCCTGTGTTCCTCGGAGCCAAAGTTCCCGTGAAACCCGATCTGTTTGCCAATCAAGCCGATCCGGCTCAAATCGGACACGAACAGAAACCTCTGGATTCCAATCCGTTACAGGCAAGCCTGCCGACGGTTCTTGGTCAGAAGGCAGCTTCCCCCAACTTTGATATTTTGAGCAAATGGAAATGGAGCGATTTCCAGATTCGTTTGACCCCGCACAAAATTGGTACCGGCTGGGGCCAATGGGATGCCTTGTGGCAACATTCCCTGGGCAGTGGTCATTTAAAAACATTTGATTCGCAACAAATGCAATATTCTTCCTTCGCGCAGCTTGTTCCTTCAGGCACGGACGAAGTTCCCTGGGAATCTTATACGATTCCGGTCAAAGAACCGGGCAAGCCTCACCTGCTGGAAATTGAATACTTGTCGCACATTCCACAGAAACTTGGAATCAGTATTATTGAACCATCGGTTTCCGGCGGCGTATTTCCCAATACAATCGACAGCGGACTGGTTGTGGACGATTCGCCTTTGAGTGACGTTACCCCAAATCGTGTGCTCAATCATCAGATACTCTTTTGGCCTAAAACGAAAGCACCCATGATTCTCATCATGAACCGTGACCGCAATCATCCGGCGGTATTCGGAAGAATCCGGCTTTATCGGGCAAAAGACGAACCGGCGTCTTCCTCTCGCTCGCAGCAGGGAAGATCGTTTGCCGCTTTCATGACACGTCCAACGTTTGCCGATCAGTTCTCGGCTCCGCGCGTTCCTTCGCCTATTGGTGTTGCCGGGGCCGACGATTGGAATACCTTTTACGCCGGACTCGATCGCACAACGAATTATCTTCAGGCAGCAGGATATGACCGGCTTGTTTTGTCTGTTTACGCCGATGGAAGTACTCTGTATCCGAGCAAGCTTTTATGCCCGACCCCCAAATTCGATTCAGGTGTGTTTTTGACACGAGGAGAAGACCCTGTTCGTAAAGATGTTTTGGAACTTGCCGCAAGATTGTTCGATCGTCGAAGGCTTACGCTGGTTCCTTTGCTTAATTTCAATTCACCCCTGCCCGCACTCGAAGAGTATTACAGACGCACGGTCAATGAAGGAAACGCTGCCCGGATTCGTTTGGCCGAAGGTATTTATTGGACCGGCCCGGAAGGACGCCGCTTTATCGATGCCCGCGCCAGTGCAACCGGTACGGGTCCGCATTACAATATTCTCAATCCGATTGTTCAACGAGCCGTCTTCGACGTGATCAAAGAACTTGCTGTTCGTTACAGTCGTCATCCATCGGTTCCAGGAATCGCTCTCGAAATATCGGCCGGCAATTTCGCGCACCTTCCGGATGATATTTACTATGGAATGGACGATACAACTTTTGCAAAATTCATGAATGAAACAAATTTGCAAAAACGAATCAATCAGCTTCCAGCTGGTGAAAAGACCAATCAAATACAATCGCGTCTGCAAGCACTGTTGGCAAGCTCCGGTATGGAGCGGTATCGTATTCGTGCCCAATTTATCAATGACCTGTGCCGTCAGGAATGGCTCAAATGGCGCGCTCAAACGCTTTATCGCTTTTATCATGAAGTTCGAGTACAGCTTGCGACGATTCGCCCGGACTTCAATCTCTGGCTCGTCGGAACGGATATGTTTGACGGTTTGCAAAGCCGTACAAGTTTGTACCCGACTCTGGCAAGTACCACCGATTTCGCCGCCGTTTTGCAGAATATTGGAATCGCCCCCGAACTGTTTGACGCGGACCCCTTACTCACCCTGCTGCGGCCGGGACAAATCGATTTAAACGCTGATTTACCGGGTCAAATCGTTCCGCTCGAACTCGATACGCCCGATTGCATTAAGCTCTTTTCACACAACAGCACCAGCCCGGGAACCGTTTTTCATCACAAACCGGTCACCCTGAACATTCCAACGTTTGACCGTGTTTGCCCCTTCCAACCGACCATTACGCAAATTTCCGCTCGTATGCTTCCCAGCGATGGCGAAAATCGCAAACGGTTCGCCCACCAGCTTGCATGTTGTGATACGTTCGCCTTCCTCGACGGAGGCGATATGATTCCCCTTGGGCAGGAAGCGGCCATCCGGGATTGGATTTCCGTATTCCAGCGACTGCCGCGTCAACCCTTTTCCACGTATATACCGAATACCGATTCCAAAGAAGAAGGAAAAAGCAAGTCTTTGCAACCTGTCGTCTTGCGATGGTTGCAGACTGCCGATGCAACTTGGGGATATATGGTAAACGATTCACCCTTTCACACGAATGTATCCCTTGTGATAAAACATCGTTTGGGTGCCGAAATTGAAATCATCAGTGGAGCGTTTAACGTTAACGATCCCAAACACGATCCCGGTACGCTTACCTGGTCTTTGTCGCTTCGTCCTTATGATCTTGTCGCGTTTCGCCTAAACGATCCTGGTGCCCTGTTTTTAACAGTTGATGTCATGCGTCCTGACGAAATTTGCGGACCCGAAGGAACGCTGATTACCGCCGTGAATAATTATGTCGATCGAATGTTGCTTGCCCGCGCAGGGATCGAAACAAAAATTGCCAATGGAAGTTTCGAATCTCCTGTCGCCCCTGTTCAAACACAAGTACCGCCAACCGAAAAATCGAAAACGGTACTCGGAATTGATGTTCCTAAATTGAATTTGTTAAAAGCTCCTTTTGGCGGGGCGGCCCAAAATGCAAAATCGGATACCCAAAAAGCACCTTCGAATACCGATCCCGCGGAAACTTCCATGTTTGCCGGATGGAAACAGTATGGAGATTCCTCGTTTCAGGCCGTACTTGATCCAACGGTTCACCGACACGGGAACTACAGCATGAAACTGACCAGTGCCTCGGGTGCCGGTTCGCTTGTTTCTGATCATGTTGAATACGACGGAACCGGGCGGCTGTGTCTGCAACTGTCGTTTGGAATTCCACGCGGCGCCGCGTCCCTCCCGCTGAACATTGCCCTGACCGGACGGTATGGCAATGCGCCTTATAATCGACAGTTGACAATTGGCCCGACCCTGCTGGCCAAAGCAGCGCGGCTCGCGGAAAAACAACAGGGTGGCACCGCGGAAAACATGGTCTGGATTGAAGACGTTATTCTTTTTGATCGCTTGCCTCTCGACCGACTTGAAGACATATCCCTCCGTTTTGACATGCTTGGACCCGGTACGGTGTGGGTTGACAATATCAAGCTTTATAAATTTGCGTTTGCCGAATCGGAACAAAAAGAGATTGTGACCCTTGCGGCGGAAATTGAAAAGGCGGTGGAACAGGATCGCGTAGGCGACACAATAACCATGCTCGATAATTATTGGTCAAAACTTTTGGCGAAACAGATTCCGGCCGGCTCACCCCTTTTGGCCAATGTTCCGAAACGACCCAACCAAAAAACACCGGCTCCTGTCGAGGAGAAGAAAGAAGAACCTCCCAAACAGGCAAAAGGCTTTTTCGAGCGAATCTTTTCGCGTTGAGTCGAAAGAGAAAGCCGCCGGATTTTACGGAGTCTTTATTCTGCTTTTGCCGCTACTTGCGCATGACGCGCTGCATGTCAGATTGGTCGGTCAGATTGGTCGGACTCTTTTAAATCATCAACGATAATGGGCCGCTGCCAGCGATTACGTCGCAGATAAATAAAACCTGCCATGATCTGAATGAGCGATGCGCCAGGCGCGGCAAGCCCGATAAGCCAAAGATTGCCGTTGAGCCAAATGCCAAAAAGCCAGGAAAGCGGAAGTCGAATGAGGAGAGCCGAAATAATTCCATTGACCATGACGAATCGGGTTCGTCCGCAACCGTTGAAAAAACCAATTTGACAAAATACAAAAGCGACAAGAATATAATCGAAGCAAAAGCCGGACATGTAAAGTGAACCGGCTTCCACAACGGCGTCTCCAGCGCCGAAAAGTCGCATGATTGTACCGGGACAAAGCAGGGCCCAAAGAAAAAAAGGAAGCGTGAATACAAGGGAAAGAAAAATACCCAGATAGAACGCGCTTTTCGCCCGGTCTGTCTGGCGGGCACCGATATTCTGTGCAACGAGCGCGGCAAGTGCCATGGAGAACGAAACCGAGGGGAGCATGGCGAACATGGTAAATCGCCCGCCAATGCCAACGGCTGCGGTCGCGGTTACTCCAAAAGAATTGACAATGGCCGCAATGAATAAAAAGGAAAAACCGGTTAAAACATCCTGAACGGTAACCGGAAAGCCAAGTCGGCAAATCGTTGGAACTTTCTTCCAATATATTTTGAAACTTCGCAAGGCAAAGTCGAACATGAATCCGGTTCGCTTCAAATAGACGATGGCAAAAAGTACACTGGCCAGTTGCGACAAGACTGTTGCCGCGGCGGCTCCAATCACGCCCCAACCAAACCACCCAATAAAGAGCAAATCCGCGATAACATTCAATACACAAGCGATAGTAATAAAATAAAGAGGATTTTTTGAATCGCCCAGCCCGCGAAGAATCGCGCTAATCGCGTTGTAGCCAAACACGACGATATTGCCAAGTGCGCAAACCAGAACATATTGTTTTGTCTTGAGAAAAGCTTCCGGCGGAACTTGGAGTATTCGCAAAAACGGATCAATGGCGACAAACATGACGATCGTCAAAACAACGGAAACGACCGAGAAAAGCGTAAGAATTGTACTGATCGTTTCGAGTGCGTCCTGCTGGCGTCCGGCTCCAATATATTGCGACATGAGAATTGTCCCGCCCAAGGTCATTCCCCCGGCTATGCGAATGATGAGCATCGTCATTTGGGCCCCGAGCGAAACGGCGGCTATGCTGTCGTCAGGTTCATACCATCCGATAATGATCATATCGACCGCGCCGAACATCGCCTGAATAAAATTCGCAAGGAGAAACGGCATGGCAAAAACGATAAGCGTTTTGACAATATTTCCTTTAAGCAGATCAACCTGATCCATAAACTCGGGTTCTCCTACGGCTTCATGTTCCAAGCCTGAATCCACTGGCATGACTCGAATTGAAAACCGTATTCCGTTTGAAGTCGGACAATAAAATCAGGAAGGTGTGCCGCACCATAGAAGACGGCAATTTGTACTTTGCCCGCGTCAAGTTCACGACGTATTCGGTCAAGTACAACGCTGTTTCGGGCTTCTATAAGACTCTTTTGCCCCACGGAGGCTTTGTCGATCGACATCTGGTTGGCCAGTTCCCGGGCTGCCATTCTTCGGAGCGTCATTTGGCGATTTTTCGAAAAAAGAACCGCGGCCAAAACAGGGAATTCTTTTCCTTGACCCTGTTCAAGAAACGAAGCAAGGAACTCGTCGATGAGTGTATCGATATCGTCGCCTTTGAGAATTTCTTTGAGAAGCGTTTCGTTGTCCATGTCGCAATGAACCATGTTTTTCCGGGAATAATCAATGGCGACCAGTTGCGAAGTCAGGCCCAGCGTATCGCACATCAGCTTCTGTGCCGCTCCGATGATAATAAACGGAGACCGCTGGATTCGTTTGGCGGAAGACTCTTTTGACTCCTGAACTGGTTCATCAGATTTATTTGTCTTGTCGGCTTTTTTTTCTTTTTTGGCAAGGAGCGCCTGGGCATCGGCGTTTTTTTCTGTGACAAGCTCGAAGAGAACCATTTCGTATTCACCCAAACGGCGATCCAGTTCGCGGTAATAATCGGAATCGGCGAAATGAATTGCTCCGACGAGATAAACGTGCGCTGTTTTGTTATTTTGTGTTCGGGAAAGCGTTACGATTGATGTTTGGAGCGAAAGCGGCAAGCCTTTTGGCGTGGTCTCAAGCTTAATGTAAAGCTTTTGTGCCTGATTTGCGATTTCCTTCCTCAATTCGGCATGGCTTTCAGACGTGTTTTGTGTGCCGGACCGAGTACGGCTGTTTTCTCCCAAGACTTGGGGGGATAAAAGAAAAAGGCCGGAGCAGACCACGGAAAGAAGGAGGATATTCCGCATCCATCGCACCGGATTTACCTTTTGAGTATCATGAACGAGTACTTGTTTTGAGGGAGTAAGGCGGCAGCGCGTCCGCCTGGACCAAGTGTATGTCGTGCAGAACCGTTTCATGAAAATGCTCCGGCGGGCAGGACCATATTACAGGCCCGTTCCGTATAAAAAGAAACGCCGGAACCAATGGCTCCGGCATGGCGATTCAAACATGTCAGTTCTTCACTTCGAACTCGGCGTCGATGGCGTCGTCTTCGCTTTTATCTCCCGAAGAAGACTGGGCTCCCGGTTGCGACCCTCCCGCGGCTCCCGCCTGACCCGCGCTCTGCGCCGCTTCGTAAAGAGCCTTGCTCATGGCGTGCGACGTTTGTTCCAAATCGCTTAACGCCGATTTGATCTTGTCCACGTCCTCTGTTCCGCAAGCTTCTTTGGTTCGCTTGATCGCGTCGTTCAAGGCAACCTTGTCTTCCGGACGCAGTTTCGCGTCATGCTCCTTGAGCATCTTTTCCAGTTCGAAGCACATCGATTCGGCCCGATTCTTCGTCTCGATCAACTCGCGACGCTTCTTGTCTTCGTCCGCGTGCAATTCCGCGTCTTGTCGCATCTTCTCGATCTCTGTTTCTGACAGGCCGGACGATTGCTCAATTCGAATCTTCTGTTCCTTCTGTGTTCCCAAATCTTTCGCCTTAACGTTCAAAATACCATTGGCGTCAAGATCGAAAGTTACTTCGATCTGCGGAATACCTCGCGGTGCCGGAGGAATGTCTTCCAAATTGAACTGGCCCAGAAGCCGGTTGGCCGATGCCATTTCACGTTCACCCTGATAGACCTTGATCGTAACCGCGGTCTGGTTGTCGTCGGCGGTACTGAAAATCTGCTTCTTGTCGGTCGGGATCGTCGTGTTCTTTTCGACCAGCTTTGTCATGATTCCACCGAGTGTTTCAATACCCAGCGACAGGGGCGTTACATCCAGCAGGAGGACATCTTTTACCTCGCCCGCCAAAACACCGCCCTGAATCGCGGCACCCACGGCGACCACTTCGTCAGGATTCACCCCCTTGTGCGGTTCCTTGCCAAAAAACTTCGCTACAGTTTCCTGCACCTTGGGAATTCGGGTTGAACCACCTACAAGCACGACTTCGTCAATATCAGACGGCTGCAGTTTTGCGTCGGCCAGAGCCTGAGCAACAGGTCCTTTTGTCCGTTCGACTAAATGATCGACCATGCGTTCGAACTCGCTTCGCGTAAGCTTCATGAGCAAGTGCTTCGGACCAGTCGCGTCCGCCGTAATAAACGGCAGATTGATTTCCGTTGTCTGCGACGAACTCAGTTCCCGCTTGGCTTTTTCGGCGGCCTCTTGAAGTCGCTGAAGCGCCATGGCGTCTTTGCGAAGGTCAATTCCCTGCTTCTGCTGGAAATCGTCAGCGATGTAATCGATCAAAACCTTGTCGAAATCGTCGCCGCCCAAATGGGTATCACCATTCGTACTGATTACTTCGAATACACCATCGGCAACCTTGAGTACGGAAACGTCGAACGTTCCACCACCCAGGTCGAAAACCACGATCTTCTGATTGATGTTCTTGTCAAGTCCGTAAGCAAGAGAAGCCGCGGTCGGTTCGTTCACGATACGCATTACTTCCAGACCGGCGATTTGACCAGCGTCTTTCGTCGCTTGACGTTGAGCGTCATTGAAATAAGCCGGGACCGTAATGACCGCCTTGTTGACCTTGTGTCCCAAGTAAGCTTCAGCCGCTTCTTTGAGCTTTCGAAGTGTCATTGCGGAAATCTCGCTCGGAGTGTAGGACTTGCCATCGACGTCAACCTTGACATAATCATCCGGACCTCCGACGACTTTATACGGAATCGTCTTTTCTTCCGAAGTCACTTCGTGATGCTTTCGCCCCATGAAACGCTTAATCGAAGCAATCGTTCGGGCAGGATTGGTTACCGCCTGACGTTTAGCCGGTTCGCCGACAAGATTTTCCGCGTTATCCGTGAAGGCGATGACGCTAGGCGTCAACCGGTTGCCTTCGGCGTTCGGAATCACTTTGGCTTCCTTACCTTCCATTACCGCAACAACAGAGTTCGTTGTTCCCAAGTCAATACCAATAATCTTTTCGCCTTGTGCCATAATTTAAATCTCCTTTTCGTATTTTTCATCCCTCGTAAGGGAAGTATATTATTTTTCCATGCCGGAGGCACCTCTTGGGCCTTCCGATGAGTCTACTATAGATGCAAACCTTGTGCCAAATAACGCAAAAATTTTCCTTGTCTGATGCAACTCGTGATTCAAAAAAGAGTTGCAATGCGTTCGAATAGGCGCACTTATTTCGAGAGTCAGGTTTTGGACCTGGGCATTTTCGCTTTTCTGCCATTTTGGCACCTCAAACACGGCAGAATATGGAAAAAAATATATTGCGCAACGGTATACAATATGCTCCGTGTTGTCTTGGGAGCGAAAGCCCCGTTTTGAACCGCTTTCCGAAGAAGGTAAACGGGGCATACCGCTAAAAAGAAGTTTTATTGCAGAAGAAAATCATGACAACTATCAGCTAAACACCCTCCAAAGGCCCAAGGCTACACCAATCGCGATCCAAATGATGAACTTGAGAAGACGACTCACTACCGCGTCTTCTTCGTCTTGCTCGCCTTGCAGTTGGGCGACTTTCCGCAAGGCTTCACGCTCCCGGTCGTCGGCGTCAGGCGAACCATAAGAATCTTGGCGAAAATATTCAGGTCGTTTGCCCATGGCGAAGACTCCTTATATATCATAATATATCATACATCCTTATTATATATCATCTATCCTTATGTATAAATGAATTGTGTTGTAGTGAAAGTACGGGTATCAGTATCCGCTTCCAGCCGCCTCGGCTTCTTCCTCGCTTTTGAGTTTCATCGGTCCCCAGGCGGTGGTTACCGTGCAGACCACTTCAACAACCAACATTCCCAAAATAAACAGATAATTGAAAAACGGTGACGGCTTATCGCTGTCATGGCGTCCAACCCGGCCCATCGTCATGTTCTCTGCCTTGACTTTAATGTACACGACCATTGCGATGGGCGACAGACAATTCACCGCAGAAATTTCGGGTTCTTCACCCGGGACAATCACACCGGCGTCCCAGAGCAAGCCGCCGTAAACGAATGCCCAAACACCGATACAAGCGATCAGGAAACCGTATGCCGACGAGAGAATACGCACCCGAATTCCGGCTCCTTTAAAGCATTCGAACACGATCATGCCAAGAACGCTGTAGACAACCATCACGCCAATAAAACTGATGTATATGATGGGGTTCATCGCTTCGAGTATTCCGGTTAGAATACCGACCGGCAGAGCGACTGCCAGTGGAATGACGAAACAAAGCCAGAGATTCGACGCGACGATCTTGTGAAGAATTTTCCAGACACCCAACGACGAACTTCCTTCCTCCCAAAGCTGTTCTTCCCGGGTTTGGGGACGCGGCTGGGATGAATCAGCCATTGCCGAAGCGGCAGTCGCGCTGCGCTGCGTCTGTATGGGCGAAGGCTCCCAATGCAAAGGAGTATCCGATTCCGAAGGCGGAGCAGGAAAATCAAACTGGTTGTCCGACGCAAACGGCGAGGCCGCCTGCTGTTGCGGCTCAGGCATGGGAACAGGTCGAGTGACCGCTTGAGGTACAGGTGTGGCGACAGACGCTGCCTGACTTGCTGCTGGTCGCGCTCCTTGATTCCCGGGTACCGCTTGCGGCTTGGCAAGAGGAACGGTTCCTGATCCAGAGGGTAGACCTGTGGAAGTATTGGGGTTGCGAGAAGGCACGCCTGGTGTTTGCGCTGGTGCGGCCGTCTGGGGAAAAAGACCTCGAACCTTGGAAGCCAACGCCGCTTTTTGCATGCCTTGACGCCAAATAAAATCGGTCGGGAGTAACTTGCCGGAAGCTGCTTCCTGCTTGAGTTCAGCGTCAGAGAATGGGCCAAAACGCTCCTTGGTGTCCGCTTTCATATAATACCATTGCATAGAACGATTCCTTGGGGTTTGAATATGAACGGGAATAACAATAATTATCAGATTATACTGAAGATATTTGTATCATGCAATATTTCAATCAGAAAAAAGTATGTTTTTTTGAAAAAAAAAACAGGATTGAACCCAACACGGAACATGGACCAGGTTGAACAGCTAAAAACAAGAAACGCGCAACGAAGGATTGATTGTTGCGCTAGAATATGTAATTTGTGCGGTAGTAGTGTCATGCGCGTTCATCTGGTGTTTTTTGCCTTTGTCGGTAAGGTTTCCGGTCGCGACAGTAAAATTTCTTTCGGAATGTCGCGGCTCAACGCTCTTTTTTAACTGTTTTCCCTTGTTTTAACCGCCGATTTTCCCAAAGAAGGGAAACTTTGAAAAAATACTTGACGAAATTGAAGTTTTGTTATAATCTAAAAGGGCAGGGGACTCTTACCGGGGTTCCAGAATGTTCGCCTTGACGACGTGAAATTTCCGGTTTTCCCCGGGGAAGGGGTAGTCGTCACAGAAAGAATATGGCCGTAGTGTAGCGCAGGAATCAAGCGATGCGACGAGTTATTTCACTGATTTTAGTGGTTGTATTTGGCATACCTTCACTGTTTGGTGCGGGGCTTCATGCTCTGATGCCGCACGGTGGGGGCGACGCTTCGCATGTTCACTCCTTGTCGCATGGCTTGTGTCCCGGGACATTTCCCAAAAACGCCGGCGAATCTTTTTGCGATGTAACGCATAAGCACAACGAATTTTCTACCGAAAATGTACCGTGTTCCCAGCGTGATTCTGATGAATCCGGCATAAATTGGCAAAAGTGTCGTGGTTTTACCTGTCATGGCGACGATTGCGTTATCTGTCTTTTTTGCATGTCGTGTAAAACACCCATTGTTCTTGCGGCAAGTGGGGTAACTAATTTTTTTGTTGTCCGGCTGTCTGCTTCTCTCGAACTCTGGCTGGAACAGATTCGAATCTATACTCCTTGCGGACGTGGTCCGCCTCTTCTTGCTTGAGTCTTTTGTTCCTGATAGAAATTGTGTCCGCAAGAGACCCCAAAAAACGCGATTGCGCCAGAATCTTTGCGTCGTTTTTTTGGAAATGTGATTGTATTGATTTGCCAGACGGACTGAAAAGAACGAAAAAGGATGGAAGTTGAACAACTTCCCCTTGTCTTGAGTCGTTTGGTATCAACCTCAATCCCGCGGAATGCAATTGTATCTGTGCTGTTATATTTCTTGTATCATTAAATATTATCAAGTATTATTAACATGAAATACCGTTTTGCTTGACTTTTCGTGTTGCACGGCCGCAGTCCCCTCCGTTGTTCGAACTTAAACGGGAAGTTAAACGGGGAGTGTACCGGCAAGTGTTCCACCGAAATTTGAAGTATCGGCAGAATAAAATACTGAATCGAATTTGGAGTAGTTAACCATGCATAAAAAAGCTTTTACACTTGTCGAACTTTTGGTCGTCATTGCGATCATTGGCGTCTTGATCGGTCTTCTTCTTCCTGCCGTACAGCAGGCCCGGGAATCTGCCCGACGTATGCAATGTACGAATAACTTGAAACAGATCGGACTTGCGCTTCACAATTATCATGACGTGAACAACTCGTTTCCGGCCGCGTGGCGCGGTTATGAAGCCAATGGCTCGCCTTGCGTTTACGGAGACCCCGGTTGGGGGTGGGGCGCCGCTATTCTGCCGTATATGGAGCAGCAGAGTCTGCGGGATATCTGCCATTTGAATTTGTCTGTCGCCGACGCTTCCAATGAAGATGCTCGCAAGACCTGGATCTCATGTTATATTTGTCCAAGCGACCGTAAGGGCGAACGAACGTTTATCCTTGCGGATTCGAAACTCCTGGAGCACGAGGATGAAGACGATCACGAGCATATTGAAGAAGACCACGAACATCATACGGACGAAAACGCCGTTTTTGCAACGTCCAATTACGTTTGCAGTCTTGGCACAACAGACGTGCACGACGCGGAATCGTTTGGCCATGCCGGTACGCTGGCCGGTAAAGAGTTTAAGAGTAACGGCGCGTTTTACCATAACAGTCGTTTGGGAATGGACGCGTTTCTCGACGGCTTGAGCAACACGATTTTCGTCGGAGAACGCGCGGTCGAAAAGGTTCATTATTCGACCTGGGTTGGGATGCCGGCAGGCGACGGCTGTATTCCGGCGATTGTTTGCGGAACGACACACAACGGGTTCAATAACAGCGGCGAGCACCACAGTTATTCCAGTTGGCACCCGAATGGCTCCAACTTTCTTTTGGGCGATGGCAGTGTGCGTTTTATCCCCGCAACGATTCAGACAGAGACAATACAAGCCCTCTCCACTCGGGAAGGGGGCGAAGCCAATTCGCTGTAAGTGTCGATCCGGCAATTCCCGGACAATCTGTCACCGCGTTGCTTTTTCATCCGGCGAAGTGGTGACAATGACTTTCTGTCTGATAAATCGTCGCGCGGCCGCGATAACGTCGTCAAGGGTAACATCCTGAATGCGCTGATTGAATGATAAATCGTTGGCAAAGCCGAGCCCGTAAAGTTCATCAAGTGAGCATTGCATTGCTTTTTGCGACAGTGTTGTGTGCTCAATGGCGTGATAGGCCATAATGCGTTTTTTGGCCGCTTGCAGTTCATCGTCGGTCAGTTTTCCCTGCTGGACGTCGGCGAACTGTCGGTCAATCGTTTCGAGTACATTTTGGATTCGCTCCGGCGCCGTTTCGAACGTGGCCAACATGTACCCTGGTACCGGGCCAAGGACCTGTTCGATAAAGAAGCAATAGACAAGTTTCTGCTGCCGGAGTTCGTTAAAGAGCTTGCCATCGGGATAGCCGTAACCGCCGAGTAACGTTTGAAGTACGGTCAGCGTCGCGATTTCTTTTTGCGAATGGACACTGACTGTTGGCCAGGCGACGATCCCCAGTGCGACCGAACGCTGTGTTTTTTTGTGTTCGCTGATCGACTGAATCAGTTCGTTTGTTCGCTCAAAGGAAATGGAAGGGGCCTTGCCGGTAAATTGCTTCAGTTGTAAAAGAGAGTTGAGTTCGGTCGCGACTTTTGTCGTGTCGAAATCGCCAAATATGCTCACAACCATATTATCCGGATGGAAATACTTCTGGTGGAATTGACGCAGGCTGTCAAGTTTAAGATTCTTGACCGATTCCGTTGTGCCATTGACGAGCAAATGATATGACGTCGCGTTGGGAAGCGATTGGCAGAACAGGTCCGCAATTTCGAGCATGGGATTACCACTTCGCGATTCAATCCGGTCGAGTACCGTTCTTTGAGCTTTCTGAAAAGCGTCTTCAGAAAGAAGCGGATTGAAAAAAGCGTCGAACATGACGGCCAGCGCCTCATTCAAATCGTCTTTCAGTACGGTCGCTTCCGCGCGAATGGTATTGTGTCCTGCCGAAAAGACCAGGTGAGAACCAATGGAATCGAAATAATTCGCAACCTCGGCTTGAGAATATTTTTGGCTCCCTTTATCGAGCATTTCGGCAAGCACGGCACTGGAACCGGCCGTCGCGTCCGTCTCAACCAGAGATCCCGCAAGCAGCGAAAATTGTATGTTCACCATCGGAACTCCATTTGACATTTTCGTCAAAAGCCGCAATTTGCTTCCCGGAAACGCAACCGCCTGAACGTCCTGGTCGATTCGTCCCTTTTCATTTTCAATTTGACGCGGAAGCATACCGGATGGGGTTACAAGTACCTTCGATAGCGATTCCGGTGTAATATGTTTTTTGGCAACCCGGCGAATATCCTCAATGGATACTTGCTGAATTCCTGCCAGATACACGTCCCGATAATTGGGGTCGCCTGTCGCGATGTAATTGAGTGCAAGCATGTCGGCGACGTTTTGGCCCGATTCTTCAACGAAGACAAATGCCGCTTGCGTTTGCTTTCGCGCACGATTGAGTTCGGCACTGGTAACGGGGAATTCGCGCAACCGATAGAGTTCGTCGAGTACTTCGGTTTGAAGTTTTTCGAGATTTTCCGGTGTCACTTCAGCGGAAACGACAAAGCGTCCGGCGATACTCTGCTGTGTATCGTGCGAGGCATGAATATCAATCGCCAACTGCGACTTGTGCTTTAAACGTTCAACGAGTCGCGAAGTTTTTCCTTCGGAAAGTACTGTCGCGAGCACGTCCAGAGCGTAAGCGTCGGGATCGTTAACCGTCGTACCGGGCCAGGCGAACACCGTTAAACACGTTTTGCCCGGCATTTCACGCAGGGCAAGTCGGGGAGAGACCTGTATTGGTTCCGTGGGAGCGGCTTGCAGATATTCAGGGCCCCGCGGTATCGCCTTCCAGGCTCGTGTAATTTCTGTCAGAACATTACTGGTGGAAACATCACCGACCACAACGACAATCTGGTTGTTGGGAACATATCGGGTCGCGTAAAATTCTTTAACGTTTTCGAAGGTCAGTGAATTGAACAGATCGGGATAACCGTCAATCGGATAGCGACATGGGTGCACGCTATACGCGATGTGCATGAGCAGATCGTCGGCGACTTGTTCACGATTATTGAGGCCGTCGAGATTCTCCTGTCGTATGACGGATTTTTCGGAATCGAAACGGCTTTTATCGAATACGGCGTTGTTGACAAGATCGGCTAAAAGGCCAATGGCCTCAGTCGTGTCGGAAGCGGAACAATCAATATAATACGACGTCAATTCGCGAGAGGTCCAGGCGTTGTGCGCTCCACCCAATCGGTTGATGGTCGCGGCGACCTCGTTTTGGTTACGCTGTCGCGTTGCTCCCTGGGCAACAAGATGTTCAACCAAATGACTGACGCCGCTCCCGGACAATGTTCCCTCATTCATGCTCCCGGTATTGCGAATGTAAACGCGAACGGTCGCCAGTTCCGTTTTGGGACGTTCCTGAACGATGACGGCAAGACCATTTGAAAATTCAAAAAGTTGCGTGTTTCGCGGAAAGGAAACCTGCCGTATTATTTTAAAAGGATTCCCGTCAACCTTGCCTTGTGAACCGGTATCCGTCGGAACGAATGCGGAAGACGCTTGAGGCAATGGCTGTACGTTCTCCTGAGGCCTGCTTTGAGGAACAGAACTTGAAGCCGGCAGAGCCGAAACACCTACCGGCGCCGGCTGCGCTTGAATTCGAATCGTTGCGTCAGAAGGAGCCGCTTTTGGCTGGTTGCCCGTTCCCTGCTGCGGCTGTCCATACGACGACGAAGGAGTCGCCGACTGATAGACAGTTGTACCTTGAGCCGCCTGCTGACTTAATCGCACGGGAGGACCATGGCGAACTTCGATCGCCGCACTCTTTTGCGAGGCTTGCGGGTCCGGCCGGGAGTCGTCTCCCGGGAGCCGGCAAGTCGCGACAAAACACAAAACAACAAAGAAAACAACGCCAGGTGCCCAGCGGGAAACGTGCATATTACGATTCCTGTTTATTCAAGAGGGGACAATGATTGACGATAAATCGACGAGACGACTTCCCTGGTTGCTTTGGTCGGAGCAACCGAAAGGAGTACACCAAGCGACGGCGTATCGAATACAAGTTCGGTTAATTCGTTAATATCGTTTTCGGTGAATCCTTCATCCTTCAATTTGGGAGTTGCCCCCAAACCAAAGAGCCAGTCTTCGACCGCTTTGGCTGCCTTGAGCGCGTCGTCAGGATTATTCGTCAAACTGGAATCAATTGGGGCGAGAATATCGGCTAAAACATCTGCCCGGGCCGCGTATATATTATTGATGACCGCAGGTAAAAGAATCGAAAGTCCCAAGCCGTGAGTAACGGACGGATTGATTCCGGAAAGCGGATGTTCCAGCGCGTGCGTGTAGTGCAAAAAACCGTTGTCAAACGAAACACCACCCAAAAGCGCGGCATAAGCCAGGTGATAACGCGCGATTCGGTCTTTCGGATCGGTCATGGCTTTTGGCAAAAATTGCGCGACGAGCGAAACAACTTCCCGAGCAAGCGTAATGGCAAGCGGATTGGTGATCGTACTGGTCGCTGCCTCAATCACGTGGTTGACCGCGTCAATACTCGTATAAAGTATCTGCTTTGGAGGAAGCGACATCATGAGTTCAGGATCGTCAATCGACCAGGTTGGATACAGACATTCGTAAGCAATGGCCGGTTTGTATTTTTTAGATACAATGGAAGCAACGGCGACGCGATTGACTTCGGTTCCTGTTCCATGGGTCAGATTGACAGCGATAATCGGAACCGCTTTGGCCGGAGCGAACTTCCATTCGTAAAGAGCCTCCGCGTTTTGATCAGGATTTTCAAGCAGAATCGCGACACTCTTGGCCGTATCAATTGGACTGCCTCCACCGATTCCAATGACGGCACCGGCTCCAAATTCACGGGCCTGACTCGTTGCCTTGTCGATGGTGTCTGTGTCCGGATTGGGTGAGACCTTGTCGAACAATGTGTAGTCGATACCGTTTTCGCGAAGCCCTTTTTCTATTGGTCCCCAGGCGCCGGAGACCTTGTACGCCGAGGGCGACGAAACCACGATCACTCGATCAATTCCTTTGGTTTTCAGGTCTTTGGCTATATCGGAGATTTTTTGAATTGCCCCGAAACCGAAATAAACAAGCGAACGACAGCGTAATTCGGAAACACCGTCAATATTCATGAATTTCTCAAACATTTTTTTGTCCTTTCTCTATTTGAATGTCATGCCAGATGAAGTATTCTGTAATTTGAGCACCTCCCGTTTTTCGAAAACATCCCGATTGTACGCGAGTTGTCGCGCTTGCGGTCTGAAATTCCCCCCTGTTTTCCAAAGGGAAACAGGAGAGTGAATCGCCGAAAATTGCAGTATCGGTTGTACAAACGGGAAGTGAATCAAAAAATGAAATACCGGCAATATTATTTTTTATCCTGTTTTGTTTTGTCGCGGAGCTTTTCAGGAACTTCGCGCCACGGTTTTTTCGCTTTATAGGATTCAGCTTCTTTCTTGAGGTCGTCGAGTCGATCATGCTGTTCGCGAGTGGCGATTTCAACAGCTTTATTTGACCATTTAAGGGCCGTATCGAATTGACCCAATTCGGCATAAGCGGCTCCGAGCGTACTTAATATATGGGCTTCGGCGTAATAGGTCAACTCGGCGGCCTGAAGCGCGAATTCAAGAGATTTCTTGCCGTTTCGCACTGATTTATCAGGAGAAGTCGACAGCAACCAGGAGTAATTATTGAGGATGCCGGAGTCTTTGGGGTCCTTCTTGAGAATGGTATCATACGTTGCAACGGTATCGGCCCAACGTCCGTACATCAGCAGAATATCCCCTTTGCAACGAAGGAGTTCCACATTGTCTTTTTCTTTCTCTTTGGAGAGTTGTTCCGACAATATTTTAAGGGATTGATCAATGTCGCCTTTCTTGGCATGCGCATAAGCCAACTGACAAACGAAGGACATGTCTTTTGGATTTCTGTTCTTCAAGGTTTCGAGAATTCGAATGGCGTCCTCATAGTTTTCCTGTTGAAGATAAATCATCGCTTTGAGTTGAATGGCTTCGGTCATTTGGGTGTCTTTGCTAAGGCATTGATTAATGTCATTCAACGCTTTCTTGTAATTTTTTGTGCTCAAGTAAATGATTGCGCGGTAATAATACAGAGTCGTAATGCCGTGCTTGTTGATCAGTTCCGTGAAAATCGCAATCGCTTTATCCGGTTTGCGAATGGAAGCAAGAAATTGGGCTTCCTCAATCTGCGTCAACAGTGGATTGGTCATATTGTCTTGCGACAAGCGATAGGTTTTTTCCGCTTCGTCATATCGGCCAAGGCCGGCCAGAGCCAAAGCCAGCGTTCGCTTGTACTCAAAACTGCCCGGCTCGATTTTAACCGCTCGCTCCGCGGCTTCCAGGGCCTTGTCAAATCGCTTGACACTGATCCAGTGTGCTGCAATGGCATTGTAAATGGTCGCGTTGTCTTTGATCAGGGGAAGCGCCTGCTTGAGAAGTGCTTCACGCTTTTGATCGTTTTTTTCGAGCTCCGCCCGGGATTTCAAGGCTTCGGCCAAGATAATCGGTTCTTCAGCCGCGTATTTGATTGCCAGGTCCAGAGCTTTCATGGCGATCTTTTCGTTCCCGGGAGGAAGCATATGCAGACGTCCTGCAATGAGTTGCGCTCCCGGTTGCTCCGGGTCTTCTTTGAGTACTTCGTTGAGGTCCTGAAGAATACTGGTGCGTATTTTTTCCCAAGACGGCGGAAGTTGGTCGGGCGACTTGGCCCGGGATAAGAGCACCTCACCCATGGAAATCCCGCGTTGCAATTGCGAGGAAAGACGCAGTGCCCGGCACAATTCGTTGCTTTCCGGGGAAAGTCCTTTTTTCTCC
>JAQVID010000254.1 GCA_028695865.1 Thermoguttaceae bacterium
TCAATTTGCACGTTTCCCGTAATTTGGACCAGCGCGACGGATTCCTGCCCACTCAAACGTCTTGGCCCCCATATAACAAAAGAATCGACAATTTCGAGCCGCGAATGATTCAATTTCAAAAACAGTACGCCAAAGATATTTTGACTCACGTCAATCCGTATACCAAGCTTGCTTACGTTGATGATCCCGGCGTAGCGATGATTGAGATCAATAACGAAAATTCCATGGTCGCGATTTGGTACGGCGGCGGTTTCGATCAGCTCGAAGGTCCGTATTTGGAAACGCTTCGCGCAAAATGGAACGAATGGCTCACGAAAAAATATTCCAATCAGGCCACACTGGCCAAGGCTTGGAATTGCCGCGTTATTCCGTTCGGTCAAGAGATGATTCCCGACGGAAATTTTCCAGCCGGTACCGATAAAACACACGGTAAATATTGGACCGTCCAAGGCGATCACGCTTCCGAACAAGTTTGGACGTTGGGAGATAAAGACGATGTACTTCCGGTACAATCGCGTATTTCCAAATTAGTCGTTCATCGCAAAGGAACCGTGTCGTGGATTCCCCAAATTCATCGCAATGGCTTGAATGTTCAAAAAGGGCAGGTCTATACCTTGTCGTTTTGGCTTCGTTCCACATCGACGCAGCCCATGTCGGTCGGAATTGTACAAGATCACGATCCATGGGAATCGCTCGGTTTTCGTGATCAATTTCAACCGACGAATGACTGGAAATATTATTGCGAAACGTTCGCGGCGTCCGACGACGATCCGAAGGTTCGGCTTTCGTTTGGCTCAATCAATCCCGGTACATATGAACTTGCGGCCGTTTCGCTTCGCAAGGGCGGACGGATCGGTCTTGCCGAAGGCGTAACGCTCGAAAACAAAAACATCGATATTCCCCGACGCTTTCGCGGCTCCTTATATTCTTCAAATGAAACGGCTCAAAACGATTGGTCCGCGTTCCTGTTCGAACTGGAAAACGGATACTGGCAGCAGATGTATCATTATATTAAAAACGACTTGAAAGCCAAACAGCCTGTGACCGGGACGCAACTGAACTATGGTTTCTTGTCTGCGCAGGCGGCTCTTGATTATTGCGATATTCATTCCTATTGGAATCATCCGCGTTTTCCCCGCGTTCGCTGGGCTCAAAACGATTGGTATTTGGGTGAACGGTCGCACACTCAAGCTATTGCCGGGGAAAAAGGAACCATTCCCCAGTTGGGAATTTATCGCGTGATCGGAAAACCGCTGACCGTCAGTGAATACGATCATCCTTATCCCAATCTCTACGCCGCCGAAGGCAACCTCATGCTGGCCGCCGTTGGCGCGTTTCAAAACTGGTCCGGCTTGTTCCAATTCGCTTGGTCACACACCTCGAATTTTGACACGATGAAAACGATTGGTTTCTTCGATATGTATTCCAATACGGCCAAACTGGCCCATCTTCCGGCGTGTTATGCCATGTTCTATCGTGGAGACGTAAAACGAGGTCCAGGTCATTTTGTCTTCGCGCCCTCTTTTACCCAACGTCAGGAAGAGAAAATGTTTGCCGATTCTGTTTTGGGAAAAGGACCCCGGCTGGCGGCACTGAATCTCAAGCAGACAATGGCTCTGGCCGTTTATTCCGGACTCGAAATTTCGGATGTCGTTCCCGCTTCCCAATTAAAAATGATCGAAGGAAAGAAACGACTTGCCCACACCGAGGAACTTCCTGACACCTGTGGAGGAATCGGACGCAAGCAGATTTCCAACGAATTCAATGAAATATTCTGGGGCTTTGATTCGGAAACAAGCGCCTTTTTCAAAGTCGATACTGCCGGAACAAAAGTCTACAGCGGTTTTCTGACAAATCGTGTTGTTCCGTTCCGTGGTGTCACTCTTGAATTTGGCAAAACCTGTCTTAATTGGGCTACCGTCAGTATGGTGAGCAAGAACAAAATTGCCCAAAAAACGGACATTCTCCCCAAAGGACAATATCTTGTCGCCGTAACCGGACTGGTTCAAAACAAGGATACAAAACTCGTCCGAAACGCTAAAGAACGCCAAATTTCGGCCGCGTCCCACCTGGGGGGAAGTCGAGGTACTGCTCCCGTCGTCTGCGAAGGGGTTCCTCTGAACATGAGACTGACAGGCGTATCCCCTGAAAATATAACTGTTTACGCTCTGGATTGCCAAGGCAATCGCCAACAGAAACTTCCGATTGCCGCAAAGAAAAATGATGCAATCGTGGTACTGGGTCCACAATATAAAACGGTGTGGTATGAATTGGTAATTGAATAATTGACTATGGTTGCGCTGGTATACCCCCCGTTGAAAAAATCGGGGGGTCTGGTATGATAATAAAGCGTTTATCTTGTCGGGTTATGTTCGGGTAGTTGCCCTTTTTCCGCTGCTGCCCCGATAAATCCGACCTTTCACCAGTAGTTTTGTGCAGGAGAAAGAACCCTATGGTGGCTACCAACAATCCGGAAATCGACATCAAACAATTGGTCTTGTACAGCAATTCGTTTGGTCCGCGCGAAATAGAGCAGCTCCTTGCGGAAGTGAGCCGCGACCAGAAAAAGTTCGACTTGCTTAAAGAGGCCGTTCAGGAACTTCAGTTGAAAGACGAAGCCGAACAGAGTCCGGCTGCACATGTCAAGCAAGGCGTTTGCGAGTATCATTTGGGTGCTTATCGCGATGCGCTCTCTTCACTCAAGCGGGGCGACGGTGGGGCCTTGGCCCAGTTTTATTTCGCGAAGATTCATGCCGCGCACAAAGAATATGACGAAGCGATTGCCGCTTATAATGTCGCCCAAAAAGCAGGCTACAATGCGGACATTTGCGCTCTGGGTCGTGCGGAAGTTTACCGAAACATGAATAAGCCGGAAGCAAGTTTGGCCGAATTGGATCACCTTTCCGGCGCTATCGAACAGACGGCGGAATATCTTTATCAGCGTGGCGCGACCGTTGCGGCACTCGGTGGAAATCCGACGGAAGCCATTGCCCTTTACGAACGGGCTTTGAGTGTTGATCGCAATCACCCGGGCGCGCTCTTCGGGCTTGCCCTTGAAAGTGAGCGTCGCGGTAACGACGCGGATGCAATCGACTTGTACAAGCGGGCTGTTGTTCATTATCCGACCAATGTCGGTACGCTGATCAATCTCGGTTTGCTTTATGAGGATATGGAAAAATTCGATCAGGCGATTGTCTGTTTCCAGCGGGTACTTGATTCGTATCCATTGAATTCGAAGGCGGCCCTGTTCCTTAAAGATGCCCGGGCTTCCAGCGAGATGATTTTCGACGAAGAAGCCGATCGCAAACGCGACCGAATCGCTCAAATTCTGAGTCTTCCGGTTACCGATTTCGAACTTTCCGTCCGCAGTCGCAATTGTCTTAAGTCGATGGGAATCAATACGTTGGGTGACCTTTGCCGTCACAGCGAACAGGAGCTTTTGGGAAGCAAAAATTTCGGCGAAACAAGCCTGGACGAAATCAAGGAAATGCTTGTCATGAAGGGGCTTCGTCTTGGCATGTACGCTTCCGAAAAACCGGTCGTCGAGCAGCCAGAAGCCGAACAGCTTTCCGAAGAAGAACAAAGTGTTTTGGCAAGACCTGTTGCTGACCTGAATCTGTCCGTTCGTGCTCGCAAATGTATGAACCGACTTAATATTCAGACCATTGGCGAACTGGTGCGACGCACTGCCGATGAATTGCTCGAATGCAAGAACTTCGGTGTAACCAGCTTGAAAGAAATTCGCGAAAAGCTGGTCAACTTCAATATCAAGCTTCGTGGCGAATGATTGCCCGTGAGCATGCCTGCTTCTTGTTTACCATACCCCGGAACATCACCGGGGTTTTTTTGTTGCCGTTCCACTTGGGGGGTGGGGGGTACTGCGGTTAAGGTTGGTTAACGTTTCTGTTCGTATCGGGGTCTATGGTAAATCCGGTCAGACAACCGCGACGGAACGACGGAAAGTAAAATTGTCCGAAAAGAGAATCTCGACATACTTCTGATTCCGTGTGTCGGACCGTGATACGATGAATAAACGCTGCAAAAACTGATAACCGAGGTATTATACAAAACATTGTGCAACTATCATTTGTCAGAATCAGCCCTGTCGTCCGCAAAATCCGACGCGGACAAATAAAAAAAAGATAATTCGTGAAAAAAAGAAGATTTTACTTGATTTTTTCGTTATATTAGGGAAAATATAGAAAGTGAATCAATAGAGCTGTTTTTCCGAAACGCTGCTTTGTGTTTTTGTATTACATTATCGTATTTTTTATTAGCTCCTTTCCTTGTTGGAAAATCAGGGTATAATAAAAGTGTCGCGCTTTATGTCATAGGGCACGAACGAGAAAATACCAAAATAATGGAATGAACATCAGGAATCGGAAAAAGGGGAAATCATGCAACGGACCATGTTAAAGTCGAAACTTCATCGGGTAGTTTTGACGGCCTGTAATTTGGATTATGAAGGAAGTATCGCTATTGACTCGATTCTCCTTCGTGCCGCGGATATTTTGCCCGGTGAACAGGTACAGGTTCTCAATTTAAACAATGGCAGCCGTTTGGTAACCTATGCTATTGAGGCGGCTCCCGGGTCGGGCACGATTATGCTCAATGGTCCCGCCGCAAGAGCCGGATTGGCTGGGGACATCCTCGTCATTATTACTTACTGTCAACTTGAAGATCGCGAACTGCCCGAGCATAAGGTTCGTATTATCAAGGTGGATCGCGAAAACCGAATTAAGGAATAGTTGGATCGGCGGACTGCTTTTGTTTTGTCATTCAGGAACAGACGCCTGTCGATTCGGACTTTCCCGCACTCATTAGTGGAAGGAGAACGGGCACGATGACTTTTGTTCAATGTGTAGTGTTTATGCAAATCGCAATGGGCAATTTGAGAATAGTGGGAGCCATACTGGGCGTTTTTTTCCTGGTCATATTGGGCTTTTTGCTCTTTTTCTATGGAAGTCTTTGGTTCCAAGGCTACATGTCCGGGGCTCAAGTGAGTTTACTGAGTTTGGTTTGTATGAGTTTGCGAAAAGTGAACGCCCGTACCATCATGCGAGCCAAAATCATGATCAAGCAGGCAGGGCTTCAGATTTCCGGTCCGCAGGGTATAACGACACGACGTCTGGAAGCGCATTTTCTGGCAGGCGGCAATGTGGGAAGGGTTGTCTCGGCTATTATCGCGGCTCATCGGGCCGATTTGAATTTGTCGTTCGATCAGGCGGCCGCGATTGACTTGGCCGGTCGTGATGTTTTGGAAGCGGTACGAACGAGCGTTAATCCGAAAGTTATTGTGTGCCCTGATATTCGTAAAAGTTCAAAAACGACGCTTTCGGCCATCGCGAAAAACGGAGTCGAACTTTGTGTTCGAGCGCAAGTGACCGTGCGAACCAATCTTGATCAGTTGATTGGCGGTGCCACAGAGGACACGATTATTGCCCGGGTCGGCGAAGGTATTATTACCGCGATCGGTTCGGCTGACACTCATTTCGAGGTCATGGAAAATCCTGACAGTATTTCCCGTAAAGTTCTCGAACGGGGGTTGGACGCCCGGACCGCGTTCCAGATTGTGTCGATTGATATTGCCGATATTGACGTTGGGGAGAACATTGGCGCTCGTTTGCAAGCGGATCAGGCCAATGCGGATACCCGGGTTGCGCGAGCCCGTGCCGAAGAACGTC